>NZ_KV793617.1:0-1280 GCF_001808505.1 Oligella sp. HMSC09E12 | reverse complement strand
CCCTAAAGGACGGGGATTCCTACTAGCTCCCACGCTTTGCGTGGGTTACTCTCGGTGGGTTCTTGCTGCTGACCTCTCAATGAAGTTCACTTCACAAGCTCGACGGCTGTGTCCCAGCCTGATATTTTACGTTTGGACGATAGCTCGCCCACGTGCCAAAACGTTTAACGCCCCAACCACATCCGCATTTTCTGTGTAGCCACATTCTACGCATTCAAAATAAGCCTGCGTTTGGCGATTTTCCTTTGCGGTATAACCGCAAAAAGGACAAGTTCGGCTGGTGTTCTGCGGTGAAACAACGACTAAAAAACCGCCTAACCATTGAGTTTTATAGTCCAACTGCCGTCTGAACTCGAACCAAGATTGGTCTAGTATCGCTCGGTTCAAACCTGATTTCTGTTTCACATTTTTGCCGTGTTCTTCCGCTGTGCCTTTGGCTGATTTGGACATATTCGACACCTGTAAATCTTCAATGTAGATCATCGCGTGGTTTTTGCTGATTTTGCTTGAAGTTTGGTGCAAGAAGTCTTTACGACTGTTGGCGATTTTGTAGTGCAATTTGGCGATTTTCGCCTTTAATTTCTGCCAGTTTTGGCTAAATTTAACCTTATTTTTAAGTCGGCGTTGTAGTTTTGCTAGTTTGCCTTTGTAGGTTTTAAAGGCATTCAACGGCTCAAAATATTCACCGCTTGAAAGGGTCGCAAAATGGGCAACGCCCATATCTATCCCAATTTCTCCGCCTCGATGTGTTGGGATTTCATATTCAAATTCCGTTTGAATACTGATAAAAAAACGACCACACTTTTGGCTAACCGTGACGTTTTTAATTTCACCGCCCACAGCACGGCTGTTGCGATAACGAACCCAACCGATTTTCGGAAGATACAAGCGGTTGTTTTGTTGTTCCAGTTTGCAACCTTGCGGAAAACGAAAGCTCTCTTTCAAGCCTTTTTTCTTGAATTTCGGGAAGTCAGCACGCTTTTGAAAGAAATTTTTGAACGCACTTTCAAGGTCTTTTAACGACTGTTGGAGCACTTGGGAATGGCAGTCCTTGAGCCAAGGTAGTTCTTTTTTCCAGACAGGAAGCAGATTGGCTATTGTCGTATAACTGAACTTGACGCTATTATCTTGCTCATATTGTTCATTCTGCCAAGCCAACGCCCGATTAAACACAAAACGAGAACAGCCACAGAACTGCTTAATTCTGCGGATTTGTTCGCCGTTTGGCATGATTTCAAATTTAAAGGCTTTGCGTAGTTGCATTGGCAAGGTTTAGAATA
>NZ_KV793616.1:0-11294 GCF_001808505.1 Oligella sp. HMSC09E12 | reverse complement strand
AAAATTGCTACTAAAAATGGGGGGACTACAATATATGTTAAATGCATTATGTTTTTAATAATAATTATTATTCAATTACGATAAAACAATAATGATTTCAAATATTAATTTAGATTTTGCAGTTGTTTATATGAATTTTTAATTTTTTGATTAATTAAACTAGTGAAAAAGTATGAAAATTAAAAGCCTTTTTGTCTGTACAACGCCTTTGCAAAGTCTTATTGCAGAAAAAATCATAAGTCATGAAGGGTTGGATAAGTCTGACTGCATTCTCATTTATATAGCATTAACTGATAATAATAAAAATTATTATTATTTTTCTAAGTTGTCTAATGGAATGTATCTTGGAGACTATATTAAAACTAATCGCTCTTTAGCCACGGTTACTCATTTAAGAAAAATATTAAAGAATAAAAAATTTAATGTGTATATAGGAAGTATCGACGATACACTTGTTCATTATGTATTATCTTTTGTGGATTGTCAGGAGTTAGTTACATTTGATGATGGAACTGCTAATATTTTTATTAATAGTACTTTTTTTACGGGTGTTGAGAGAGGGATATTCAGAGGTTTTATTTTAAAAGTGGTCAACTATATATTAGGCAACAGGTTTACACTAGAAAAAGTTAAGTCAAAACTAAAAAAACATTACACAATTTATCCTGAGTTTCAAAATGTTGTCGATAGAACAGAGACTCTTCAGTTGTTGGATTTTAAAAAAAACAATCGAGCAACTCATGGAGAAATAAACATTTTTCTTGGTACCATGTATGAAGATGTTGTAAATAAGAAGAGTAATGCAGATTTACTATGGGAAAAAGTTAGAAATTTTATAGAGAATAGTAATGTGGAATGGATTTATATTCCTCATCCTAGGGACCAAAGAAAAATCAATATTGAAAGTATTGAAGACTCGCTTTTAATTGCTGAAGAACAAATTTACTCTTTAAGAGAAAAATATAAACAAATTAACCTGTATGGCTTTGCGAGTAGCGCCCAATTTAATTTGTTAAATATTCCGGGTATTACTATTTATCCGGTGTATTCTAATTTACTTAGTAAGACGTTGACTGATGTTGTTGAACTTCTTTCTACAAAGTCAGGGTGTGTGACAATAGACTTAGAGAAAAATAATGAAAATTGAACGTTTAAGTCAAATAAGCATATTATTTATTTTTATCTTAGTGTTTTTTTATATAAAGGTAAGGGATTATTATTTTTTAGCTGGTTATTTTGCTATTGGTTATTTTTTATTTGGATTGATTTTAAATTATTCTAAAGTTTCTCTAAATAAACTTTTGATTTTATTTTCAATATTTACACTATTCTTTGTTGCTAGCGTATTTAGTCAAGGAGTTACTTTTTATATTGCTTTGTATAATCTGCAATACGGAGTGATTTCATTATTAATAGCATATTTATTGGTTTTTAAAATCAAGGACACTAGAGCGTTATCGAAACTAATTTATTTTTTATATGTTTTATATCTAACTTATTTGTTTTTTTCAATAGGCTTTGAAGATGATGAGGCATACAATGTGGTCTTTGAAGGTTCTAGCAGGAATTATTTAAGTGGGATATTAATTTTTTTAGCGATTAACGTAGGTATTTCACATGAAAAAAGCAACGAAAAACAACCGTTATTAGTTTATATAATTACTTTTGTTTGCTGTTATTTTTTATATGGAAGAAGCGGGATTTTGTTATCCTCAGCGTTGCTTTTATATGCAATTTATCAACGTAACTCAAAATTGTTGATTTTTCTTTTTGTTTTTTCTTTAGTATATTTTTTTACTAGTAGTTTTTTTTGGGAATTACTCGAAAAAATACAAACGTCATCTAATTTTTCACGAGGATTTAGCTCTGATAGAACGTTGTTTCTGATAGAGTATTTGGATCGTATCGATTTTAAATCTATCATTTTAGGCAGAAATTTTGACGAGTGTTGTCAGCTAATAGTTGAGTTTGAAAGAAATCCTCATAATTCATTTATTACAGGACATAGTAGGTATGGCATACTTCATACTTTGATGGCTATCCTGATTTTGATTTATATACTATCAAGTCGAAACTTAACTTTAATTGTTTTATCTTTAATAGTTTATGGGAGATATTTTTTAGATCAGATGGGTCTTTTTACATATTTTGACGTAGTTTTATTTCAATTACTACTGTTAGTTAGATATAAGAATAATAAAACTGCTGTAGTTAAATATAGTGACCCAGAGAATAACTGTACATGTTAAAGTTGCTCTAACACATGGAGTACAACATGACTTTAGAACCTGCTATCAAATGTTGGACCGCCAAGCACAAATCTGAATTGCTCATGCAGATCTTTGCTGGGCAGATTACCGTTGCAGAGGTCTCAAGACGATATGACCTTTTGCAACGAGATATTGAGCAATGGCTAGAGGATGCAAAGGCCGGCATGGAGAACTCCTTACGTGCCAAGCCTAAGGATGTTGCCGAGCAATACGAAGCGCAATTACGTGAGCTCAGAGAGGCGTATGGTGAGGCGATGTTGGAGATTAAGTTTATAAAAAAGCTACAGCGTCATCTCGAATCAACCCCCGGCAGTTGCAAGGACTTCTAGACGAGATGGCGCAAGAAGGGGATCCGGTGACCATCAGTCAAGCGTGTAAGTGGTCAGGCGTGTCTCGTCGTAGTTTTTACTACCGAGCAGTTAAGTCGGCACCCAAGGTGAACGAACACCTTGCTGCGCGTGTTAAACGGTTCATTAATGCGTTTCCCCACGCCGGTTACCGAAGGGTTGCTTGGGCGTTGGGTGAGAGCAGGAACACCATTCAACGTATCTTTCAGCTTAAGGGTTGGCAGCTTCGGCAACGGGCTAGCGGTGCGAGACCACGGGTACAGAACAAGACCTCGGTGACGTCAGCACCTGATGTGCGTTGGTCGACGGATACGTGCCGAGTATGGTGTGGCTCACACAACGGTTGGTGCGCTCTAACGCTTGTCATGGACTGCCATACGCGCGAACTCTTGGGTTGGTCACTTAGCCCTAAGGGTGATGCTAAAGCCGCTGAGGCGGCATTAGAGGAGGCTCTCATATATCGCTCGGGTAGCCTGATGGCACCACGAGAGCGCATTGTCCTCAGAAGCGATAATGGACTGGTCTTTACGCCCAAACTCTATACCAAAGCGGCTAAACGCTATGGGTTTGAGCAGGAGTTTATTCGACCGCACACGCCACAGCAAAACGGTCTGGTTGAAAGGTTCATTCGCACTGTTAAAACGGAGTGTGTTGAACAACATAACTGGCGGTCGGTTGATGAGGCTAAGCGGTGCTTAGACTTATGATTTAAGTACTACAACGAAGAGCGCCCTCATCAGGCGCTTAAAATGAAAACACCGAGTATGATTTATCAACAATTAGCAGCTTAAAGTGTGAAAATTATGCTGGGTCATTACATAAAACTATATATTGAAGTTAAATTTCTTCAAGCTTTATCTTTCTGGATTATTTATGAAAAAAAAATGTTTTTTAGTACTTACTCATAAACCAATAGACAAGCTATTAGAATATGCTCGAAACCACCCAAATGATAACTTTTATATACATTTAGATCTGAAAAAACCATTAGAGAAGCTTTCAGTAAAAGGTTGTCCTAATGTTTTTTTTATAGATAAAAGGGTTGATGTTAAGTGGGCTGGTTTCAGTATGGTTCAGGCTACATTAAATTTAATTAGCTTTGCTTTAAAACATGATAGCGAAAATGAGTTTTTCCATTTGATAAGCGGAGATGATGTCATTTTGAATGAAAATTTGTCATGGAGTGATGACTCTATTTATATGGAGTATAGGGAGTCAAAAAGACATAATTATAGAATGCGTTTTGATGTACCTCATGCCGATAATAAATATACAAGACATCCTTTGGGTAAAATTTATACTCAAGTAATTAAGTTATTTGATAAGTTTTTACCTAGTCATAGACTATTCAAGTTTGGTAGTCAATGGTTCTCTATTAGAAGAGCTGAATTATTAACTCTTTATGAATCTATATCAGTTGAAGACATAAGTTTTTTTAAGAAAAAATTATGCCCAGACGAACATTTTTTTCAATATTTAGTCGAAAAAAACAAACTTTCAAGTAAGGTTTCTACTGAAGGAAATAAAAGATTTATCGTATTTAATCCATCGTATCAAAGAGGCTCTAGTCCTGTTTTTTTGAGTCTTTCAGAATTAAAAACATCATCTCAAGTTGGGTACTGGTTTGCTAGAAAAGTTGATCAAGCTACCATGGAGGTATTTTATGATAATGATTTGAGAGAATCCTCGGAAATTAGCTAAAACATAGCTTTAAAAATATGAGTTTTATTCAATTTTGCGTTGTAATCTATAAATTTTAGTGAGAAGTTGTGGTGGTAAAATCCGTGGGAGGGCACGAGCTACGAAGAGCAAAATTCCCTTTGTCCAGCCATGATATCCAAGAGACTTTTTTAATTTAAACATTTCCCACTCACTTTTAATATATATTTTTCCTCTTCTTCTAGATAACATAGCATCACCCGCGCGAACCAAAACTAGAGTGTTTGGTAAGTTTTCAACTTTTTTGTGATTGGCTAAAACCCTTAACCATAAGTTGTAGTCTTCCATAAATAAATGATGCTGATAGCCGCCTAATTGCAAAATATTTGATTTTTTATAAGCTACAGTCATGTGATTAAATGGATTTTTTTTAATTGCATAATTGTAAATGTTTTTAAAGCCTATAGGTACTTTGCGTGTGAACATGTCTTCAGTTGGGGTTGTTGAAAACTCTTTAATTTGTCCACCAAGTAGTACAGTTTCAGGATGTTTTTGTATATATTCAACTTGAACTTCAAAGCGTGACGGGAGACAAATATCATCGGTATCCATGCGGAAAACCCATTCATTTGAACAGTGTTTTAATCCTATATTCAATGCTCGTCCTAGACCAATATTTTTTTCTAGGGGGATTTTTTTTATAGGCAGTTGTTGTTCCCATTTAAATAAAACGTTTTCCAATTCAATTGATATCGGCCCATCTAATACGATAACAATTTCATTGGCAGGCATCGTTTGATTTTCTAAACTTTTTAAGCAATCATTTAAATAGGATGCATTTTCTTTAATATATAAAGACATTAAAACTGTAAAATTCATAATCTAATTTATCTATAAAAACTTTTTATAAGGAAAAGAACATTTAGCAGTAATGTTATCTCGCTCCAAATCCAGTCAGCATAGTCTTAATTGTCTTAAAGACAATTAAAACATCTAACCACAGTGAGAAGTGCTTGATGTAGTAGAAATCATGTTCGACTTTAATTTGTGTGTCATCTACATCTGCAGCATAGCCTTGCGTTACCTGTGCCCACCCTGATATACCAGGTCTGACGATATGACGATAGTTGTAAAAGGGGATTTGCTCTTCAAAAGCATCGACAAAAACCTTTTGTTCAGGTCGCGGCCCTATCAGACTCATATCACCTTTGAGCACATTAAAGAATTGAGGTAGCTCATCAATACGTGTTTTACGTATAAATTTTCCAATCCGGGTAACCCTCATATCATTAGCTGAGGCAAATTGAGCTCCATCTTTTTCCGAGTCTTTGGTCATACTTCTAAATTTGTAGATTTTAAACTCTTTACCGCCTTTACCGACGCGGTTTTGTATAAAAAGAGCGCCACCCTTACTTTCTAAAACAACAGCAATCGCTGTAATGAGCATAATCGGTAAAACGATGGGCATAACCATAAGCACTGCAACAATATCTGTGATTCGTTTGATGACAGAGTATACAGGGGAGGGCAGCAGTGATCCTAGTTGATTCTCGTGCATATGACGAATTTTGACGCGACCTGTTAGAGATTCTTCAATTTGGTGCGAGTTGTATACTGGCATACCAGACAAAACACAATATGCAAGAAATTTTTGCCATTCAGCGGTTAGCTTTTTTGAGTGCAAATCGGCAACGATCATATTATAGCGCCGCTCACCCTCAATTTCAGGGTTTCTCAATAAGTACCAACTAGCACCTGGTATAGATGCAAGATCAGCAGCACGTCCATAAGGTATTAAAGCAATTTTAGGCGTAGCCCAGCGCCTGCCGAAGAAAAAACCTAAGAAACCATAAAAAAGAGTTAAAGTTAAACTAAATGTAAGAAAGTAGAGTGAGTACTCAAGCCTAAAAAGCAAGAAGACCACAATTAATACTGTGTACCAAGCTAGAACAGTCGAGATAATAAAGCTACTGGACTTATTACCAGGGAACTTTAAAAGCACTCTTAGCGTGATTAGACTACAAATGTTACTGGCAATAACACCATAAAATGAGTTGATTTCGGTTGCTGCAGGATGATTAAAAAAGCGCTCTCCCCACAAAATCCAGGCCGGCAGGATCGCACAAATAAACGTTGTGATAATAATCTGAGTAGTAGTGCTAAAAAAAAACCGCTCATACCATTTTGAATGTCGTTTATGTGGTTTTATATCCATAGTAAGTGGAGCCCTATCATATTACAAATGTGTGTTTTATCTTTAAAATTTATCAACCACGGCTTGCTTGTCGTATGATTATAAATCATTATTTGTAATAACCATGATTCGAGGGAAATAAGCATGCAAGTTCTTGTCACCGGTGGTGCCGGATTTATTGGTTCACATACTGTTGTTGAGTTGCTTCAAACAGGCTATGAGGTTGTTATCATTGATAATTTTAGTAATAGCTCACCGTTAGTCTTGAAGCGCATCGAAGAGATCACAGGAAAAAAACCATTAATGATTGAGGGCGACATACGTGATCGGCGCCTGCTGGATGGTGTTTTTAAACAACATCAGATCGATGCGGTTGTGCACTTTGCAGGTTTAAAAGCTGTCGGTGAAAGTGTTGAAAAGCCTCTTGAGTACTATGATAACAATGTCAGCGGTAGTGTGGTGCTTTTTGAAGCAATGCGTGATGCAGGCGTTAAGCGTTTAGTATTTAGTTCATCCGCTACGGTTTATGGTGATCCAGAAGAAATTCCGATTTCAGAGAACTGTCCGGTGGGTGTGCCAACCAATCCTTATGGTATGTCTAAACTAATGGTAGAGCGAATATTACAGGATCTGGTCGTGGCAGAAACTGATTTTTCAGTAGCCTTATTGCGCTACTTTAATCCCATTGGTGCACATGAAAGTGGTTTAATCGGTGAAAATCCAAGCGGTATTCCAAACAATCTCTTGCCTTACGTGACGCAAGTAGCTATCGGTAAACTAGAAAAGTTATCTGTTTTTGGTTCAGACTATCCAACCGTTGATGGTACCGGTGTGCGTGATTATATTCATGTCGTTGATTTGGCCAAGGGCCATCTAGCTGCTTTGGACTACTTGAAGCAGTCAACGGGTTGTCATGTTTGGAATCTTGGTACTGGACAGGGCTACTCTGTATTGCAGATTATTAAAGCATTTGAAGAGGCTACTGGTGAGAAAGTGCCTTTCCAGTTGGTCGAAAGACGGGCTGGTGATATTGCTGAGTGCTGGTCTAATCCTGACAAGGCGCAGAAGGAGTTAGGTTGGGAGGCAGACTATGGATTGGAAGATATGATGCGTCATAGTTGGAACTGGCAGAAAGGGAATCCGGAAGGGTTTAAGTAGGGTGGCTTACCACGAAAGCAATTAAAATCTATTTTTCAGCGTTGCTAACATAATGTTAAACTACTTCATCATTAATGTTAGTTTAAATTGGTTCCTTTTTCTTAGATGAGTCAGATAATGAGTCAAGAAATTATTCAGTTCGATATAGATGAATTGAGTTTCGATCCACATAATCCTCGTTTTTCATCGATGTCTGTTGATAATAAGAGTGATGCAGAGATCATTGATTTAATGATTCGCGAAGAATCGTTAATGGATTTGGTTGTTTCCATCACTGATAATGGTTTTTTTCAAGGTGAACCTTTACTCGTCTATGCTGATGGTGATAAAAAATATGTCGCTGAGGGAAATCGGCGTCTAGCTGCATTAAAACTGATAAATAACCGAGAGTTAACCAAAAGAGCATCTTTTCATCAAACGATTGCAGAAGCAAAGCATATTCCCACTCAAGTGCCTTGTTTACTATTTGAAAATCGTGAAGAGACCTTGGTTTACCTTGGATATAAGCATATTACAGGTAATAAAAAATGGGGTGCACTAGAGAAATCAATTTATTTAAGCCAACTCTATGAGCATGTAAAAGAGCAGAATCCAGAGCAAGAGGAGCAAGAACTTCATCGTATTATAGCTAGAAATGTGGGTAGCCAAGGCCCAGTCATTGGTCGTAATTTAGCTGCTTATGCTATCTATTTAGAAGGGAACCAACATGGTGCAGCTAATAATTTCTTTGATCTACAAGGTGTAGATCAATCTCAAGTTGATTTTAGTTTGATATATACAGCATTAAGCTATGCAAATATTTATAAATACTTGGGACTAGAGAGTGCAACGGATACCAGCCTTAAAAATTTTAATAAAGAGCATGGGAGAAACTTATTTAGGTGGCTGTTTAAGCAAGATGATTATGGTCAAACAGTAGTAACCGAGTCTAGAAAGCTCAAAGAACTAAATAAGGTTTTAGGTAGTGTATCAGCAACTAAATATTTTTTAGAGAAAAATGATTTAGAATCTGCTTATCGTTTAAGTGCTGGGCCTATAGAAGCATTTGAAATGCTACTTAAAACATTAAGACGTGATATAGAGCAGTTTAAAATACTAGAGAAAGATATACGTCTAGATGTTTTAAATAAGAAAATTGAGAGTCCATTCACTAATGCTCATGTCGTTGAAATAGGGGATGCTTGGCGGGAATTACGCACATTACACGAAGAAATTGAGTCTTTTATGCGTAAGAATGAGGGCTAATTTAGGTATGGAAACACTTTCAGACTTAAACTGGTTTGATGGGGACAAATTCAAAGCAAATTCTATTCATTCATTGTCTCCTAAACTTTTAGGGGAATCTCTTGATCACCTCGAGTTAAGAGCCATTTGTCATCAAGATAAAATAGTGACAACTGGTGATTTATTAAACATACAAGGTGACGACTCTGCATTTGATGGCACAGAGTCTATCTTTGATGGTACTGATGAGCATGACGACTTTGACGCTTACCCTACTAGAGTTTCTGCAAGTCAAATAATTTCCTTTTTAGCAAAGCGTTTTCAGCAGCGTCAATCCGATTGGCAAGAAATATGGCCTTTTGAATTAGAGGTATCACAGCGAGGTTTTTGTACTATTACGTTTGACCCTGAGCATGAGTATGCAAAAGTATATACCTATTTTTTGTTAGCTTTATACGCAAAATATATTAAGTCTACGAGTATAGCTAATGAGTATCGTAGTGCATTTGAGTTTTTATGTTATGAGTTGGTTAAGGCCCTTTTTCCTGAATCAAGCGGATGGGTTGTTAAGCAATCAGGAGCAGGTATTAGTGGAGTAAATGCTTACACTGGCAATAGGCTGGAAAAGTTAAAAGCTATCTCTAAGGATTTATATCTTTCTACTCAAGAAAGACGACTTTCAACAACCTCTGGTGATGGAGGGATTGACTTGATCGTTTTTCATAAACTCTATGACACAAGGGGCAAACTCCCCGTTATTTTCATGCAATGTGCTTGCTCTAGTGATATATCGCAGTTTGAAGATAAAATACAAGAGGTTGCTCCGGCACGCCTAAAAGGCATATTAAACTTAGATATTGCGCATGAGTTTTTTCATTTTAGTCCTTATGATTGGTTTGACCATATCCAACGTGAACGGTTTGTAGTTCACAATAATGATGCCGTGATTTTTGATAGAACCCGTATTTTAAAAACGATGCATGCTTTGGAAGTACCCCTTACGAAAAAACTTCCAGAAGAGATCATACTTCAAATTGAAGAGTTTATAAATACGAAAGAAAGTTTTATCTAAGATAAAACATCAAGTAATTCTGCAGCTACTGCCTTAAATAGTGCAGGTGGTACGGCATTTCCAATGACTTTGTATTTGTTCATAAGTGTCGCACTTTGAGTCTCGGGGAATAGTAAATCCTTGCCAAACCCCTGAAGAGCACCACATTCACGATATGAGAAGCGACGTGCAGGCTTATCCTCAACAAAACGCCACTCATCAGCCCTGACCTTTTGCATCTTAGGGCTGACAGGGTGCAATAAAGTGTGGCGAGCGTTACTTACAATGGTCTTTGATGGCTCGTCCCAATCTTGTCGACGGTTACGAGACATATAGTACCAATGAAAAGGTAAGCTATAGTACTCGTCGGAACTTGGCCAATCAGGTAAGCCTTTAAGGGCTTGTCGTATGGTTTGATAAGGCTTTTCTTCTTTAGGGCCATACTGCGGAGTGGGGAAAACGTAGTGAACACCCAAATCCTTACGAATGCCTACAATAAATATTCTTTTACGTATTTGTGGTACGCCATAGTGTGCTGCATTTAGTACTTGATACTTTACGTTATAACCAGCGTCTTCAAATGTTTTAATTTGATCTTCTAGAAGATGTGTGTAGTTTGACCGTAACATGCCATTGACATTTTCTACAATGAAGGCTTTAGGCGTGATCGTGTTTAAAGCACGAGCAAATTCTCTATATAAATAATTGATCTTATTATCGGCTTTGCGTATTCCTCCTTGGCTAAAACCTTGGCATGGGTAACAGCCAATCAGGAGGTCAGCCATAGGAAAACTCTGGATGTTACAGATATCTTCAAGTAAATAGTCGGTCTCTGGTAAATTAGCCAAATACACATCACGGGCGTAAGGAATAATATCATTAGCCATTAATACATCAATGCCGAGTTGGTGTATCCCCATATCTGAGCCACCACATCCACTAAAAAGAGAAACTGCTGTAGTCATTTCTTTCCTATAAAAAGTACTTTATTATAGCAATAAGTAAATTATATAAAAGCTTAGCTATAGTAGAGGGGAAAGATGATATAGATTATTGAAGCCTCTGAAAAAGCGACCGGTGTGAGTGTGCCTTATAAGCTAGTAGGACGACGTACTGGTCACATCGCTAAGTATTGCGAAGTATGAGTTAGGCTGGTAGGCAGCAGTGTATTGTAGTCCCCCCATTTTTAGGAACACCTTTTAGTGGAATGATATGGATTTTAAGCCGCTTTAAGTCGCGGGGGTACACCTCCTATAGCCATGTTAGACCGTACGTTATTATACTGCCATTGCCATTGCCATTGCCATTGCCATTGCCATTGGGTGACTACCAACTCAGCTTGCTCCAATGAGTAAACGATATACATATTTAAAAGCTCCTCCCTGACAGTT
>NZ_KV793615.1:258171-350063 GCF_001808505.1 Oligella sp. HMSC09E12 | reverse complement strand
GGTTTGCCAACCTCGCTGGGCAAACATAAAAAAACCGCCTAGTTTTTAAACTGGCGGTTTTGATTTGTGAAAAGATGAAGCAGTTATCGTTCTATATCTTGTTCAGGTTGATTTTGAGGTTAACTGATTAACGCTCTAAATCTTCTTCTAAACTCTCTCTCTCCAATTCATTATCTAGAATCCAATGAGAAACTTTAATTGCTTGTTCTTTGACATGCTCCCAACTTTTCCATTCATCTGAGATTGATTTGTACTCTGATAAGTCAACATCATCCAAGTCATATGGTAAGGGGTTGGCTAGTTGTGCCATTAATTGTTGTAATACGATTTTGTCATCACTTTCATAGAGAATATTCATTGGAGCAAGTGCCTTTTGAGTTTCTGACTGTCCTAGGTATTTTGAAAGAGCTGCGAAGTCTAGGTAATCTCTAGTAGCATTTCTCTTTAAGATTAGAATCCCCTTGATTCGTAGCATTTCATGAGGGGTAGGCAGAGTAATCTTATTACCCTTCAATAAAAGCTCCTGCTTTTCTAAAGGTGCTTGGCGTATCAATTGTCTGACACCTGTCTCAATGCCATCTAAACCCCCTAAGATTAAAACTGGCCGTTTCAATCTGGCCGTTTTCCATCCAGCTACACTTTCCAACTGTTCAAGCACCTCATCAAAATGAGTTTTTAAATCAGTCAGTATATGGTCTGCATCAGAAGAGAGCCTATGTCCTGCATAGATAACACTCGCTGTTCCACCCACTAATACAGCCTCGGGTAGAATTTCTTGCAAATGCGCAGAAGCTGAGAGAACTTGCTCCCAATCAGGCATTTGATTCTTTTGCTTTGGCATAGGAACTCCAAAAATGATAACGTTGTTCGTAAGGATCGCTTAAACGATGTTCACTGACTTTTTTTATTTTTGAGATTATGGTTGATGGATTTTTTTTTAACTCTAAACCTAATGCAATCCAATCATTACCATCACCACGAGAAATAATGTCATCAATAGCGGCTAAGGTGAAGTCTTCATGGTTTAAATGGCGGTGTTTCATAATAAAACTCCTTTGCTTTAATCAATACTCTTATTTTATCAAAGAGTACTTACCAAAGCAGACTGGATCACATATAGCGTCCAGTCTATTTTCTGCCGTCTGTTCCGGCCGGTCAGCTTGATTATTAACGTTTCACTAGTCGTTCCCTCTGTGTCCTGTCTTCTATGTGTAGAAAAGCAGGGAGGCCTAGTCATTTCGTCACGTGATTATCTTAGATGGTTACCTCTACAGCACTATCTTGTTCACCATCACAACAAGCGCATTTCGGTGGGGTGATTGCGTAGTCACCTGGTCGAAGCGGACTCTTAATCGGCTCGATGCGTTGCACCACCTTTAAGCGCCGGTCTCTTAATCGCTGTCGATAAGCCCGTTGCCTCTCCGCCTGATTGGCGTACTTACGGGGTCTCCCCACGGGTCTTTTAGTGTCATTCTCTAAAGTCATAAATTTACTCATCAAAATAACGTAACACGATATTTAGTTTTCAATCTATATAGTAAAACGTTACGAAATAATTCTAATATTTTAGAAATCTGACCATAAAACATAGTAACCTATGTCACTGTTTACTGTCATGGGCTGATAGTCCAAGTGTGAAGAGTATTGATGATTTAATTTAGCGTTCAGGGAAGCACCTATGTCCAATATAAATCCAAAATATTGAATTAAAATAAAGAAATGGAGGTTACCAAGGTTACCTTTTGCACTGAAAAGGTTACCTTTTTATCTATTGCATATATAGGTAAGTTATTGATATACATATAAATATAACTATATAGATAGATAAGGTAACCTGGTAACCTTGGTAACCTCTATATTTTTAGTCTTTTCACTTTAGGTTTCTAAGGTTTCTAAACTTACAAGATAATCTGACCACCATTGCATCATTTCTGTGCGTTGCTCTAGATATAATGCATAGTTGTAAGCCGCCTTGACCTCGTTATCTTCATCATGCGCTAGTTGTAGTTCAATGTGATCGCTATCAAAACCTTGCTCATGCAGTATTGTTGATGCGACGCCTCTAAAACCATGCCCGGTCATGCGTCCCTTGTAGCCCATTCTGTACAGCGCATATAGAACAGTGTTATTACTAATGTGGCTACGATGTCCATACCGTTCATGAGGGAAAAACTTCTCACCATCACCGCTAAGCTTATGAAGCTGTTTAAGTAGGCTCATTACTTGCTGACTTAAAGGCACGATATATTGACGTTCTTTTTTCATTCGTTTCGCCGGAATGACCCACTGCTTTTTATCCCATTGCACTTCGTCCCATGTGGCTTGAATGAGCGTGCTAGTTCTAACAAACGTATGCATCATCAACTTAATAGCTAGAACAGTAATTTCACTCCCGTAGTAGCCATTAATATCAGCAATTAATTTAGGTAACTCTTGTTCTGTAACCCGTGCATAGTTTCTTTTCTTTCTCTTTGGAATAATATCCCTTGGCTGTATCTCACTGGTTGGGTTAAACGCTATGTACTCTTGTACGTAGGCATACCGCATAATTTGTTTACATGTCAGTAACGTACGTTTAGCGATGTCATAAACGCCTTTTTCGACTAAGTCGTTAATAAGCGACTTGAAGTGAGAGGGCTTTAAATCAGCTACAAAAAGATGTCCTATGAGTGGAAAAACATTATTATTGAGTCGAGTCCAGCTGTTTAGTTGATATTTTTCATTTTTGCCTTGTCGCCATATTTGATACCACTCTTCAGCAACATGATAAAAAGTATGTTTAATCGCTAATTGCTTTTCCTTTTTTGCTTGTGCAGGGCTCACACCCTGTTGCAATTGACCCTTAGCTTCAGCGTGTTTTTGACGAGCCTATGCTAGCGAGACCTTGGGATAAACACCATAGGATAGCGTTTTGCGCTTTGAATCGAATTTGTAGTCATAACGCCAGTATTGTGATCCGTTCGGGTGAATAAATAAATACAGTCCATTAGCATCAGTAACTTTATAAGGTTTGGGGCGAGTCTCAAGGCTATTTATTTTCTTGACAGTAAGCATATTAATTACGGTATAAATTAACAAAAAAAATCTTAAATACAAAATATACCGTGATTTATACCGTCTTTCAAACCGTGCTACTTAACATATTCAAGCAACTTATACAACTGTTTTAAATACAAAAAACCCCGCTAAGCCTTTGTTTTAGCGGGGTTTTTATAAGTTTCTAAGCAACTTTAACGTTGCTTGTATAAATTCTTTGGCGGATTGAGAGGGATTCGAACCCTCGATACGTCTCCGTATACACGCTTTCCAAGCGTGCGCCTTCAGCCACTCGGCCACCAATCCTATCTATACCATCATATCAGATGATAATGACATTAAGCCAAGAATTATATCACCTAACACTACGATCGACAATTAAAAAACGCCTTTTCATGAATATCAATCGCACCATCGCTAGGGGATAAGCTTAAAATTCTTTCCACGTAGCGCGCTAATAAATCCACCTCAATATTTACCTCGGCACCCTTTTGTAAGTGCTTGAGGGTAGTGACTTCCAAGGTATGAGGGATTAAATTAATACTAATCTCGCAGCCACCGGAGGGTAGATCATGCACAGAGTTGACCGTCAGACTGACGCCATTAACGAGCACAGAGCCTTTATAGGCCAGGTACTTACTCAGTGCAGCAGGTATTTCTAGTTTCAGCTCATGCGACTCACCGACTGGCTGAAAGCTATTTACCAGCCCCTTACCATCCACGTGACCAGCGACGATATGCCCGTCTAAGCTATCACCCAGACGCATGGCATGCTCCAGGTTGACCTCACCGATACGATCCAAACCGACCGTTTTATTAAGGGACTCACGCGACACTTCGACCTCAAAGCTTTTTTCATCAAAAGCCACCACGGTCATACACGCACCTTGTATAGCGATTGAATCGCCCAGCTTAGTGCGACTTAAATCAAAGCCATTGGCATTGATATGCACACGCACACCGCTATCCTTATCACCCTCATGCCCTAAGGGCGTGACCTTAGTAATTTGACCAATTCCTGTAATTATCCCTGTAAACATCCCTTTAACCTATTCAGAAATCGCTGCCAACATTGCTTGCCAACGTTGTGCATCCCGTGCGCTTAAACGTATATCCGTGCCCACAAGCTGTTGTTCAAAAAACACCATTTGCCTGGCCTCACTTAAGCGTTGCAAAGGTGATAGCGCAAATGCCTCTCTGCCTGGACCGATGATTTTTGGTGCCATATACATGAGCACTTCATCCATTAAATTTGCCTCTAGAAAGGCCGCATTTAATCGCGGACCCGCTTCTAAATGCACTTCATTTATCTCATTGTCCGCCAGATACGCCATCACAGCGTGTAAATCCAATGCCTCGCTAGCGCCATCGCTATTACTCAACGGTATCTTAATCAGCCGTGCATTTTTCTCCTGCACTAAGCGCGCCTCTTTTTGCTGCTCCGCTGCCGTTAAGGCTCTGTCTTCCACAAACAACCAAACCGGGTCACCATTAAATAATGCCGCCTTTTCATCGATGATGAAGCGACGATCAATCACCGCTCGAATCGGTTGACGTGGTGTCTCTACTGCACGTACATTTAATAAAGGATCATCTGCCAACACCGTACCGATACCGGTTAAAACGACGCAACTACGGGCACGCCAATGCTGACCATCAGCACGCGCTGCTGCGGCAGTAATCCACTTCGACTCACCGTCGGCAAGGGCGACTTTAGCGTCCATGGAGCAAGCTATTTTGCTACGCAACCATGGGCGCTTAGTCACCATCCGCGAAATAAAGCCGGGGTTCAGCGCCAATGCTTCTTCTGCCAGGATACCACTACGCACCTCAATCCCCGCTTGCTGCATTTTGGTGATACTACGCCCAGCCACTAAGGGATTGGGATCACGCATCGCAATGACCACCCGAGCAGGCTGGCATGCAATCACCGCGTCCACACACGGTGGTGTACGACCATAGTGACTACATGGCTCCAGCGTCACGTAAAAAGTGGCGCCCCGTAACGCCTCCGCAGGCACTCGAGCCTTAGCATCTTTGATTGCCTGCACTTCCGCATGATCCTGACCGACCGCTTGGGTGCAGCCTTTACCCACCACCCGACCGTCTCGCACAATCAGACAGGCGACGCGAGGATTCGGTGAGGTAATATAAAGCGCAGAGTGAGCAAGTTGGATAGCCTCTCGCATCCATTGCTCATCTTGCTGTCGTAGCAGTGCCTCAGGACTTGGATTCATGATGCTTTAGTTTGGTGATGCCATGCTTTTGACCCTGCATCTCGCTAATGGCCTTAACAAATTCATCAATATGCTCAAAGCTCTGATAGACCGAAGCAAAACGCACATAAGCCACCTGATCCAGCTCCTTAAGCGTTTGCATCACCAGTTCACCCACGGTCTCAGTGCTAATTTCCTTTTCGCCCATATTAAAGACAGCATCCTGAATGGCCTGCAGTGCATTCTCACGCGCCTCCGTGCTAACCGGCCGCTTACGTAAGGCCATATTCATACTGGCTTCAAGCTTTGATAAGTCAAACTCGATTCGTCTACCGTCGCGCTTAACTACCATCGGCATCACCTTTTCGACTCGTTCAAAGGTGGTGAATCGCTTTTCGCAATCAGGACAACGACGACGTCGACGAATCACTCTACCCTCGTCTTGCCAACGAGAGTCAACGACCTGAGTATCTGTCTTACCGCAAAAAGGACATTTCATAACTGTACAGAATCAGCTCACCTTGCGTTTTACCCCAAGATGAGCTGTATTAAAAGCTGCGTGTTGCTGCTTATTTGTACACGGGGAACTTCGCCGTCAAGGCGTTAACCTTGGCGCGCACTTCCTCAAGGAAAGCCTCATCATGCGGATGCTCCAACACATCAGCGATCAGATTAGCCGTAAGCTCAGCTTCAGCCTCTTTAAAGCCGCGTGTCGTAATCGCAGGTGAACCAATACGAATACCACTGGTAACAAACGGTGTTTCTGGATCATTAGGAATGGCGTTTTTATTAACCGTAATATGCGCTTTACCTAAAGCCTCTTCGGCTACCTTACCAGTAATTCCCTTGCTACGTAAATCCACTAGCATCACATGGCTCTCGGTGCGGCCTGAGACGATACGTAGACCACGTGCAGTTAAGGTGTCGGCAAGCACCTTGGCGTTTTTAATTACCTGCTCGCCCCACGCCTTGAACTCAGGCGCCATCGCCTCCTTGAATGCAACCGCTTTACCAGCGATCACGTGCATCAATGGACCACCTTGAAGACCCGGGAAAATCGCTGAATTAATTTTTTTCTCATGCTCAGCTTTCATCATGATCACACCACCACGAGGACCACGTAGCGACTTGTGCGTTGTTGAGGTCACAAAGTCGGCGTGCGGTACGGGGTTAGGATACTGACCTGAAACCACTAAACCAGCGTAATGCGCAATATCTACCATAAAGTAGGCGCCACAATCCTTGGCAATTTTAGCCATGCGCTCAAAATCGATTTTTAAGGCATAGGCAGAGGCACCGCCCACAATCAATTTAGGCTTATGCTCTTGTGCTAAACGCTCAAGCTCATCGTAATCAATCTCTTCCTTATCATTTAGACCGTAATGCACAAAGTTGTAGAGCTTACCAGAGGCATTAACCGGCGCACCGTGCGTCAAGTGGCCACCCTCAGCTAAGCTCATACCTAAAACGGTATCGCCCGGCTGTAGCACTGCCAAATAAACTCCCTGATTGGCTTGCGAACCTGAGTTAGGCTGAACGTTAGCCGCTTCAGCGCCAAAGAGCTGCTTTAAACGATCGATCGCTAATTGTTCAACAATATCGACATACTCACAACCACCATAGTAGCGCTTGCCAGGGTAACCCTCAGCGTATTTATTGGTTAATTGTGAGCCTTGAGCCTGCATCACCGCAGGGCTAGTGTAGTTTTCAGAAGCGATTAATTCGATATGCTGTTCCTGACGCTCATCCTCTTTTTGAATGGCTGCCCATAAATCCGGATCAACTTTATCCAAAGTATTGCTACGGTCAAACATTGATAAAACTCCTAATGATAGGTAAATAGGGTAAATGAATTTCAAACTATGATGAATCCCAGCGCAATGCGCTGAGATTCGCTATGCTGATGGCCTTAGATCCGATTATTCAGCGGCCAAACGCGGGTTTAAGGTATAAGTGCCAGTGATTGTGTCTGAGGCCAAAATATGATTAGCCATCGCTTTTACCACATCGGCACATGTAAAATTACCCTCCAGCGGTAATTTTTCCACATCCAAGGCATAGAGGGTGAAATGGTAGTGATGAATTAGCGAGTCATTAAACGGTGGGCAAGGACCATCGTAACCAAAATAATCGCCCTTCATATCCGGGTCACTCGCAAACCAATCGGTGAAATTATTAATCGCATGACGCAAATCATTAGGTGCAGACGGACCGCCTTTACCCTTAGGCGTGACGGTTTTAGAATGTTCACCCTCTTTGATTTCAGTGGCATCTGCCGGAATATCAATTAAGGCCCAATGATAAAACTCCACTCGCGGTAAGTCTGCCGGCACCTCGCGATCCAATTGATTAACATCATCCGCTTTGCTCGGCACATCCGTATCCACACAAACCATCACAAAGGACTTGGTCCCGGCAGGTGCATCAGTCCAACTAAAGTGAGGATTGATATTGGAGGATAAGGCAATATTAGACTGCTTATCCATTTTGCCAAAGGCAAAACGCGTATCAATCGGCTGATTAGGTTGAATGGATTGACTACTTAACTTCATAACACACCTCCAAATATGATGGATTGATTGCTCGTACTACTTAATTGTCACACGCGCAAACTTACGCTTACCAACCTGTACCACGTAGGTACCGGCAGCTAATTGCAGTGCTCGATCTTCGATACGTTGACCGTCGATACGTACCCCACCCTGCTGAATATTACGCGTGGCCTCAGAACCTGAACTCGCTAAACCGGCATCACGTAAAACGTGAACAATGGACAAAGGCCCATTTGCTAATTCAACCTCCGGCATCTCATCCGGAATCTGACCGTCACGGAAACGTGCCTCAAACTTTTGTAAGGCACTGTCAGCGGCAGCTGCATTGTGGAAGCGCGTGATGATTTCCTGCGCTAGCATCACCTTGAAATCACGTGGATTACGACCATTTTCGGTCTCTTTGCGGTAAGCCTCAATCTGCTCCAGACTCAGACGTGACAATAAAACATAATAGCGCCACATCAACTCATCTGAGATTGACATGATTTTACCGAACATACTATCGGCATCCTCAGTAATACCAATGTAGTTATGCTTAGACTTAGACATTTTCTCAACCCCGTCCAAGCCCTCGAGTAGCGGCATTGTCAGCACACACTGCGACTCCTGCCCAAACTCTCGCTGTAAATCACGACCGACTAATAAATTAAACTTCTGGTCAGTACCGCCTAATTCAATATCACTCTTAAGCTGCACTGAGTCAAAGCCCTGTAATAAGGGATAGATAAACTCATGAATAGAAATCGGCACACCGCCCTTATAGCGCTTGGTAAAGTCATCACGCTCCAACATGCGGGCGACAGTGTAACGTGATGCTAAGGAAATCATATCGCGTGAAGATAGATTATCACACCACTCTGAGTTATATCGAATCTCGGTACGCTCTGGATCCAAGATAAGCGAGGCTTGCTCATAATAAGTCTTAGCATTCAGCTGAATCTGCTCTTTGGTAAGTGGTGGACGTGTGGTATCACGACCACTCGGATCACCAATCGTCGCCGTAAAATCACCGATCAGGAAAATCACTTGATGACCCAAATCCTGTAATTGGCGCATTTTATTAAGCACTACCGTATGACCTAAGTGAATATCCGGTGCAGTCGGGTCTAAGCCTAGTTTAATCCGTAGCGGCACGCCTGTATCCTTGCTACGTTGCATTTTCTGCATCAACTCGCTTTCGACTAACAGCTCATCACAGCCACGCAACACCGTGCGCATGTCGTCTTTTACTTCTTGGCTGATCTGAATTTCTTGCTCAGACATGGATAAATAAACTCCAAAACGTTTATAGATGTACAAATTTTCAGTGACAAAGGACCGTCATGGCACTTTGTCTATTATGTGCTAAATTATACCCTTTATTATGCGGGATTATTGCTTCCCAAGGCGCATTTTATGAACCGACAGTCATCTTATTTTATCGGCATCATGTCCGGCACCAGTACGGATGGGGTGGATGCTTCATTGATTCGAATAGAGCCCACGGCGGAGCAAACCGTGCAATTGATCAATACGAGCAGCATTGATATTCCACTGAGTTTGAGAGATATTACTTTAAGGTTAAATCAAAGTGGTCCAGATGAGCTACGTATTGCGGCTGAGGTCTCCTTGGAGCTTGCTCGCTTATATGCCGAGGTGACGCAAACTATTTTATTGGAAAATGGCTTAGTCGCTGAGGAGATTAATGCGCTAGGGATTCACGGTCAAACCGTGCGCCATCGTCCCGAGCACGGCTACAGCATTCAGCTAAATGCCCCAGCCTTGGTGGCTGAGCTTACAGGCATTGATGTGATTGCTGACTTCAGAAGCCGGGATATTGCTGCCGGTGGTCAAGGTGCACCACTGATTCCGGCCTTTCACCACGCCATTTTCCACGATAAGCATAAAGCGCGTGCACTCTTAAACATCGGCGGCATTAGCAACCTCAGCCTACTGCACCCGGCACAGGCCACCACTGGTTTCGATTGCGGCCCAGGCAATATGCTGCTGGATTATTGGTGCCAAAAGCACTTAGGCCAACGCTTTGACAAAGACGGTCGCTGGGCCGCACAGGGTGAAATCAATCAGGCAATGCTGAGCTTTTTCTTAAGTAGCGAAGCTTGGCTGCAAGCGGCACCGCCTAAATCCACTGGCCGCGATTTATTTAATGGTACGTGGTTAGAGCAAAAGCTAGCGACTTTTTTTGAACTCAATCCCACCGTGCATTCCTACAAAGCGGAGGATATTCAAGCCACCCTCACAGCCTTTACCGTCAGCTGCATTGTGGATAGTTTAACCCGCTATGCCAGTGACACCGAAGAGCTCATTGTCTTTGGCGGCGGCGCAGCGAATCCGGAAATTATGCGTCAATTGGCCCGCGCCTTACCCTATTCGGTACTGCGGAGTGATGCCTTAGGCATAGCTACGCAAGCGATGGAGTCCACCGCCTTTGCTTGGCTTGCATGGGCTTTTAGGGAGCGTCTACCCGTATGCACACCTGAAATGACAGGAGCCCGCCACGCAAGCGTAGCAGGCTCCCTCTATCCAGCATAAGTCAGCGCTGTGGCGACTAGGGATTAAATTGAAAAAGACGAACCGCAACCGCAGGTGGTTGCGGCATTCGGATTACGAATCACGAACTGCGCACCCTCAATATCCTCTTTGTAGTCGATCTCAGCCCCAAATAAATACTGGAAGCTCATCGGATCCACTAATAGGGTGACACCGTTTTTATTGATTTGTGTGTCTTCCTCATCCACATCTTCATCAAAGGTAAAGCCATACTGGAAACCTGAACAGCCACCACCCTGCACAAACACGCGTAGCTTTAAGTCAGGGTTACCCTCGTCAATTAATAAATCGCGCACCTTGTCAGCAGCGGCATCTGTAAAAACTAATGGGCTACTAGGTGCTTGTAAATCTACCTGTTCAATACTCATATCTTGCTCCAATGCGCTATTTTCTTGCGCATAAAATCAATGCGTTACTAATTCTACCACAGGGTCGATAAGGTCCCCGCTATACCCACTATCACTATAGTGGTTTTAATATTAAAATATCTTTAAAATACAATCACTTATAATGCGATCGTCTTGCTTAGCTTAACACTCTTACCCTCTAGCACCTTCAGAGTAATCTCCTTGGGCGTAAAGCCAAATGGGATCGCCAATAAGCCTTCGCGACGCTGAATGCGACTAAAGTTAAGCTCTAAGATGGGGCTCATTTGAGCGCTTTTCAAGTCAGCCCCCTTGGTCTCGGCGCCTGCTTGAGCAATGCTACCGATTAAGGATCCGCTGTCTGATGAAGTCGCAACGCTCGGCACCACCTCGGGATACAACGTGATAGTCTGTGGCTTGCCATCACGTTCACCCTGCGCAGTGAATTGTAAACGACCCACAAAGGGTTGCTGCAAACCGCGCCCGCTGACGGAGAGCATCAGTTTAAAACTAATATAGCGCCCCTCTTGCTGCGCCTCAAAGGCTCGTAAACTGATAGCGCCATCAGGCCCGGCTGGAATCATCTCCTCATAAAAGGCTAATTCACCATTTAGCCGCGTGAGCTCGTCATTCAACCTAACAATTTCACGGCTATATTGAGCAATCATCGCATTATCCAAGAGTGCCTTGGCCTTTTGCTCATTATACTGATGCTCAAGCGCCTGCAAATTAATCGTCGCTTGCTCATTTGCTTGCTGAAATCGCTCTTCTAAGCTGAGCTGCAACTGATCCAATTCACGCAAATGCTCTGCCCGCTGTTGGTAGAAGGTTAAGCCACCACCAATCGCCACACCCAGCAGCAATAAAAAGACGCGCGCCAACATACTATGGCAGTACCGC
Organism: Oligella sp. HMSC09E12; assembly: GCF_001808505.1. Taxonomy (NCBI): domain Bacteria; kingdom Pseudomonadati; phylum Pseudomonadota; class Betaproteobacteria; order Burkholderiales; family Alcaligenaceae; genus Oligella; species Oligella sp. HMSC09E12. Next base: position 338,444 of record NZ_KV793615.1, on the reverse strand, counting down.
TACAAATTCCAGACCCTCAGATTCAGGCAAGCCAAACATCAAGTTCATATTTTGGACCGCTTGACCTGCTGCACCTTTCACCAGATTATCCTGCACTACTAAAATAATCAGGGTATCACCGTCACCCGGGCGTGATAGCGCAATGCGTAAGTTATTTGAGGCACGCACGCTACGCGTTTCGGGTAGACTGCCGGCAGGCATCACATCCACAAAACGTTCGCCAGCATAGCGCGCTTCAAACAGCGCTTGAAAATCCATCGCTCTCGCCTCAGGCTTAATACGCACATAAATGGTCGAAAACATGCCACGTATCATCGGCACCAAATGCGGCACAAAGGTCAGACCTACGGGCGCACCAGCAAGCTGCTGCAACTGCTCACTGATTTCAGGGTGGTGGCGATGGCCGCTCACGCCATAAGCCTTAAAGTTATCACCCGCCTCAGAGAGTAAATTAGCGACTGAGGCGCCACGCCCAGCGCCCGACACACCGGATTTACAGTCAGCAATAATCCCATCCAGTTCGATAAGACCTTGCTCTAATAAGGGGGCCAAACCAAGAATCACGGTAGTCGGATAACAACCGGGATTACCAATGATCTTAGCGTTTTTGATTCGCTCACGATTGATCTCAACCAAGCCGTAAACACTGTCATTTTTCAACAGCTCGGGGCAGCGATGTGGCAGCTTATACCATGCTTCAAACACTGCGGTATCCTGTAAGCGGAAGTCGGCCGCTAAATCAATCACCCTGACGCCAGCTGCTAACAACTCCTCAGCTTGAGACATGGCCACGCCATGGGGCGTCGCAAAAAACACCACATCGCATTGATTTAAGGCCGCATTTTCTGGCGTCACAAAGCGTAAATCCACCTTGCCGCGCAGGCTCGGAAACATATCTGCTACTGCCACGCCCTCTTCGCTGCGGGACGTTATGGCTTTTAATTCCACCTGCGGATGCTGCGACAAAATACGCAACAACTCCACGCCTGTGTAGCCTGTGCCACCGACAATGCCAACATTAATTTTCTGATTAGCCGCCGTCATAAAATTCCTGTCCTGTAATCTAAAAAATAAGTGCCTATACACTGGTAGACACTACTATGATTTGTTCCCTTCATTGTAAAGGATCGCTAAGACTAAGTCGTGAGGATTCGCTCAGTTGGACTAAAAGCGCTACCATACCACATTAACGCCACCCATAAAAAAACCGCCACCCATAAAAAAACCGCCACCCAACACAGGTAGCGGCTCTTTGCTGTAGCAAATCGATAAACGTAAAATTAACGCTTAGAGAACTGCTTACGACGACGTGCGCCGCGTAGACCAACCTTTTTACGCTCAACAGCACGTGCATCACGAGTAACAAAACCAGCTTTAGAAAGCTCAGGCTTTAAAGAGGCATCGTAGTCAATTAATGCGCGTGTAATACCGTGACGAACCGCACCCGCTTGACCGCTCTCACCACCGCCGTGAACGTTAACCTGGATGTCGAAGCTCTCCAACATATCCAATAAAGCTAAAGGCTGACGAGAAATCATACGACCAGTTTCGCGACCGAAGTACTCCTCAAGCGACTTACCGTTAACAACGATATTACCAGAACCTTTTTTCAAGAAAACACGAGCAACCGAGGTTTTGCGACGACCCGTGCCATAATTCCAATCACCAATCATGACTTATCCTTAAATATCAAGCTGTTGAGGTTGCTGGGCAGTATGAGGGTGCTCAGGACCTGCATATACCTTGAGTTTTTTGAACATAGCGTAACCTAAAGGACCCTTAGGTAACATGCCTTTAACTGCTTTTTCTAAGGCACGACCAGGGAAACGCTCCTGCATCTTGCGGAAGTTCGTCTCACGGATACCGCCTGGATAACCAGTGTGATGATAGTACTTCTTATCTTCAAACTTAGCGCCGGTAACTACAACATCGGCTGCGTTGATGATCACGATGTAATCGCCTGTGTCAACGTGAGGGGTATACTCGGGCTTATGCTTACCGCGCAAACGGCGTGCAACTTCGCTGGCTACACGTCCTAAAACCTTGCCCTTTGCATCGATAACATACCAGTCACGTTTGACTTCATGGGGTTTTGCCACAAAAGTCTTCATGATTTTTTATCCTTAAAAGTTAAAAAGCTCATGCTCGCCATGCCATTATTAAACACTTGGCAGTACAAGCTGAGTAAGCCGACTATAATAACATAAATTATTATTTTATAAAACAAAAAACGCTAAAGGGAATGATATCAACCCCTTAGCGTTGTTTTTATACAGAATCTGCGCTTTAGCTTAAGCGATTAATCGCATAGGCAAGGAAGCGTGTATAGGAGGTCTCTAGCACGTTAAACCAAGGCGCTACCGAGTTGCGGTAAGCCATGTAGTCATCATGTAAGCGCTTAAACATCTCATCTTTTTCTGAGTACTCTTTGTAGAGCTCAGCCGTGGCTTTATAAGCCGCTTCCAAGATATCGCGCGGAAACTCTCTTAAAATAGCGCCCTCAGCAATTAAATTACGGAGTGAGGTGGCGTTATTAAAGTCATAAATTGCCAACATATCATTGGTAGCACGGAAAGAGGCTGTCTCAAGTACCGCTTTATACACTTCCGGTAACTTCTCGTATTCGTCTTTGTTGGTATAAAGTGAAACGGCTGGACCACCCTCCCAGAAACCTGGGTAGTAGTAATACGGCGCTACCTTAACAAAGCCTAATTTCTCATCATCAAAGGGACCCACGAATTCAACCGCATCCAAGGTACCCTTTTCAAGTGCAGGGTACACATCACCACCCGCTAACTGCTGTGGTACCACACCGATTTTAGATAAGACTTCACCCGCAAAGCCGGCGGTGCGCATCTTAACACCCTTAAGGTCGTCTAAGGACTTAATCTCTTTACGGAACCAACCACCCATCTGAGCACCGGTATTACCTAAGGGGAAGTTAACCACGTTAACCTCGGCAAAAAGCTCCCGTAGCAGCTTCATGCCATTACCCTCAATTAACCAAGCGGTCATCTGACGAGCTGTCAAACCAAAAGGTACGGCGGTATCAAAACAGTAGGCAGGCTTTTTACCAAAGTAGTAGTAACCACATGTGTGACCACATTGAACCGTGCCATTAGAAACTGCATCCAACACCTCAAAGGCTGGCACAATCTCACCCGCTGGGAATACATCAATTTGGAACTTACCGTCCGTCATCTTGTTGACGTACTCGGAGAAACGAGTCGCTGCACCGTATAAAGCAGGCAAGTTACGAGGGAAACTGGTGGCCATACGCCAACGTACCGTAGGACCATCTTGTGCAATAACGGGTGCCGTCACGGTAGCTGCACCGGCCGCTGCCACACCTAAACCAGCTTTTTTCAGAAACGAACGTCTTTCCATAAATCAGAACTCCTATTAAAAATATGCGAAATATGCTAGCACAAATTGTTGACTTGCACCTTAGCGATTTACCCTACTTTTAGGCTCCCTTAGGCACCGGCAACCGCCATCTGCTCAATCAGTACGGAACCACTGGTTTTAGCGCCACGCGTGATTTGATCTGCGCCAACGGCCTGTATTTGCTGAAACATCTCCCGTAGGTTACCAGCAATGGTAATTTCCTGCACAGGATACTGGATTTCACCGTTTTCCACCCAATAACCAAAGGCGCCACGGGAATAATCACCGGTTACATAATTCACCCCTCGGCCAATTAACTCGGTGAGCAATAAACCCCGATCCATTTTCTTTAATAACGCGGCTAAGCTGTCTTCAGGCCGGGTCAAGCTCGATTGCATAATCAAATTATGCGAGCCACCGGCATTGCCAGTGGTGCGCATGCCTAGCTTACGTGCACTGTAGCTTGATAGTAAATAGCCCTGCAAAATGCCGTCTTTAAGCAAATCACGCGCCGTCGTGGCAACCCCCTCATTATCAAAGGTGCCACTGCCCATGGCGCCCAAAATAAAGGGATCCTCATGGATAGTAAGATGCGAGGGCATCAACTCAGTGCCTAAGGAATCGAGTAAAAAGCTACTTTTACGATACAGCAGACCACCGCTGATAGCCTGCGCCAAATGCCCGATTAAACCAATGGCTAGCGGGGCCTCATAAATCACTGGATAGCGCCCTGTGGGTAGCTTACGCGCATTTAACCGCTTGACCGTGCGCTGCGCTGCTATCTCACCCACCTGTTGGGGCGATTGCAAACGCTCTGGATAGCGATTTGCGGTATACCAATAATCACGCTGCATGCCGTCACCCTTGCCGGCAATCACAGTAGCGGAAATACCGTGCTGACTATACTGATAACCACCCATAAAGCCCGCACTATTAGCCATCACAAAACGACCGCTACCGGTATTAACCTGCGCCCCCTCACTATTCGTGATTTTGTCACTCGATGCGAGTGCCGCTTCTTCTGCCTGCAAGGCCAATTCCGTGGCGCTACTAGGATCAATATCCCACGGCTTATAAAGTTGCAGATCACGAAAATCCGTCGCTAAGTCCTGCGGGTCCGGTAGACCGGCAGCTTCATCCTCTGCGGTATAACGAGCGATATTCCAGGCGGCAGCAACCGTTTCTGCCAAAGCCTTATCACTCAAATCCGAGGTGGAGGCCGAACCGCGCGCCTTACCACGATAAACCGTCACCCCTAAGGAACGATCGCGGGTACGCTCAACGGTTTCTACTTGCCCCTGACGCACGCCCACCACTAAACCAGCCGATTCGGACACGCCTGCGGACGCATCACTGGCCCCCAATTCTTTGGCTTTGGCTAAGGCCTTTTGTACAATTAACTCAAAATCTGAACTGCTAACACTCATTAAAAATCAACTACCTTGTAAATAGGATGGATGGTTTTTTACCAATCAATTTAGCTCTCAGGCTATCATATACGACTGACACGTTTTTATAAACCTTTTAATACCTCTATGACAATAGAATCCGAGCACAACAACGACCCAAGCTTCGATGACAACGGCTATGACGGCCCTAGCAAGTCGCAGGTTAAGCGTGAACTACATGCCATTGTTGATTTAACCAAGGAATTAATTGAGCTCTCTGTGGATAGAATACGTCAACTCCCACTGGAGGAGGAAATGACGCGCGCCTTGGAGCAAGCAAAAAGTTTCAAAAGCCATGGCGCTAAGCGACGCCAGACGCATTATGCCGCAAAGCTCTTGCGCCAAGCCGATCTGGAGACGATTAAAACGCTGTTGCACACATGGAAGCATGGTTCCAAGGAGCAAAATGATCACTTCCATCGATTAGAATTAATGCGTGAGCGCTTAATTGAAAGCGATGAGGAGGTGACGAAGTTTATCGAACAATACCCACAGCTTGATATTCAAGCCCTCCGCAGTGTGGTACGTGCCGCTCGCAAGGAGCAGGCGCAAAACGCTCAGCTAAGCGAGAATCAAACACCACAACGTAAGCAATACCGAGCTTTATTTCAATTTCTCAAGGACGTGATAGAGTAAAGCGTCTTACGCCTCACCCTAGATTAAGGAAGTGTTTTTATGAGTCAAGAACTGTTAAATTGTATTGAGTTAATTCATCCTAAAAAGGATACCGCACCCACCCACAGCGTGATTTGGATGCATGGTTTAGGGGCTAATGCACATGACTTTGTGCCAGTACCGCCCTACTTTCGCTTACCGGAGGCCTTAAACATCCGCTTTGTATTCCCCAATGCGCCCTCCATTCCCGTCACTATCAATAACAGCTATGTGATGCCTGCGTGGTACGATCTCCTCAGCATGGATATTGGTGGTGTGCGCGAAGATGAAACGGGCATTCGCAAGTCAATTGAGGATATTAATGCCTTGATCGAGCGTGAAATTGAACGTGGTATTCCTTCTGAAAACATTTTCTTGGCGGGCTTTTCACAGGGTTGCGCTATGGCACTAGCGACCGGCCTACGTTATCCTAAAAAGCTTGGCGGCGTAATCGGCCTCTCAGGCTATCTGCCATTGCTCGAACAAACGGCTGAGGAGCGTCATGCGGCCAATCAAAACACGCCGATTTTAATGGTGCATGGCTCCCTTGACCCAGTGGTGCAAATGGCGCGCGGCGAACAAAGTCGCGATCAACTGCGTGAATGGGGCTATGAGGTAGAATGGCATGATTACCCGATGCAACACGAGGTTTGCGCCGAAGAAATTCGCGATATTAACGACTTCTTGAGCGCCCACGCGAACTAAGTTGAGCTACATGATTAAACCTGCTTATCGTATGAATAAGCAGGTTTTTTTATCGCCACTCGCCGCTCCTCACGACAGCCAGCCCCCTAAGAGCTAATGAGCTACTCCGTACGCTACTTAAAAGGCATCCATACTCGACGTACGCTGTGATCTTCCGGGTCAGGATCATTTATCATGCCCAAGCCAGTCATTAGACTCAACATCGCTTTGTTATTGCTAAGCACAATACCCTCCAGATACTCCAAGCCCTGCTGTCGACCTAGCTCGATCAGCTTTGACATCAGCGAATGCCCCAAACGACGACGCTGCCAATCGTCCGAAATAACTAGGGCATACTCAGCACCGACCCCATCGTTATTACGTAAATAGTGGGCTAAACCGATAATGACCTCTTGCGGCAGGCCGCGATTCGCTGGATTAGGCACCTCGGTAGTCGCCACTAGGGCTAGCTCTTTGTCATAATCCACATAGGTATAGCGCGTTAGCATTTTTGGCGTTAATTCACTCATCATTGACACAAAGCGCATATAACGCGAGCTGTCGGATAAGCTGCGAATAAAGTTTTGTAGCGCTTCGGCATCTTCTGGACGAATCGGTCGCAAGGTCCACGGTATACCGTCCTGAAACACCTTATGCTCAACCAAATAATGAGGATAAGGATGGATCGCCAAATGTTGGTAGCGACTTTCGACAGTCTTCGCTTGTGGCTCCGCCGTAAGACTGATCGTGGCACTATCGGCAATGAGATTATTTAACCCTAAAGCAATAGGATTAATTTCCATCGTTTCAATATCTGGGTGCTCGCTCACCAAATCACTGACGATTTCAAGCAGCTTTTGCAACTTAACAAAATGATGTTCTTCTGCATAAAAATGCAATTCTAAACGCCAAAAACGACTACGCTCAATGAGTTGCGCTGCCAAAAACGCATTTAAGGGTGGCAAATCTTGCCCATGATCATGCTCTGAAATACGCACCTCATGCTTACCCTCACCAAAATAAATCCATGGCCCGAAAATCGGATCTCGCTTGACCATCACACGCGCAAAAGGAGCCTCATCGTCAATTTCCTCACGATGCTCGTCCATCTCATCCGCCCACAGCATATCGACATTGTAGCTACGGAAAATACTGCGTATCTCTTCTAAACTGAGCGCCGTCCGACCTTCAGCCCGCGCCTTATCAATAAGTGTTTGCACCGCCTCTTTATCTGGTTCTGTGTTGACCAATAAGGGAATCCGCACCTGCTGTAATAGCTGCTGGTTATAGTGATAGGCATTAATCGTATTAAAACCAAAAAACGCAGTTTCCGGATTTCTAAAGGCTGGCGTACCCGCTTCATCCATAATCTGCCTTAAGGGATGCATAATCTCTTCACCAAAGAGCGTGGTAAATATCGGCTTGGGTGCTTTAGGCGCATACTCCGCCAAGCCGCGCACGATTTCCTCCATATCGCTCGCCTCATCGGGCGCTAAAATCAGCATCACCGCATCAATCGCCGGATCGTCAACCAATATTTTTAAGGCAGCCACTAAACTACTACTGCTAAATGGCTTATACCCGATGACCGGATTAGTCGTAATCGAACCGGGACCCAAATGCACCGCTAAAGTATGCTGTGTGTCTGGTGATAAATAGCCAAGGCGTGCCGCCTCACCGGCTGAACCCAAGACATCCCAAAGTAACTGCGTCTGTGCACGGCCATTACCTAAAATAGCTAAGCGACCACCTTTAGGCTTACGAATATGGTTAACGGTCTTCAGGGCCGAGAAAAGCTCCAGAATATAATTGGCTCGCACCGCACCAGAGCGCCTAACGGCCGCATCAAACACCACGTCCTCACCCAACAGCTCGCTATCCATACGCCCCGCACGGAATACCACCACCGGTTTAACCGCCGCTGCTGCCCTTAAGGCGCTGAGTAAAGCACGTCCTTGAGTTAACTTATCCAAATACAACACGATGCTGCTGGTGTAAGTGTCGCCCGCCAAGTACTCAATGATCTCCGCTAAGCTCACCCCTGGGACCTCGCCCGTGGACACCGCTGTCGACACACCGACACCGGACTCGGCAGCCCAGTCTAAGACAGACATTAAAATCATCCGTGACTGTGAGACAACCGCCACCTTACCGCGATGCACTAAGGGGATACGACTAAAATTCAGCCCCTGCATCGGACGCTGCACACCGAAGCTACGTGGTCCCAACAAGAGGCATTGATGCTCCTTGGCCCAGGCCTTAATCCTAGGCGCTAAGCTAAGCGCATCGGCATCGATATCGGTATAGGGCAGGATAATTAAGGCTTTAGGCCGTCTTTTGGATAGTAGTTGTAGCGCTAGCTCAACTTTTTTAGAGGCTAAGCAGATTAAGGCAAGATCAGGAGCCTCCAAGGTATCATCCGGCGTGTCCGCCCGCAGACTGGTGCCGACATTTACCACCTCTTGCTGTGAGGCTATATCCCAGCGGTGCCACTCAACCTGGCGCCGGGAGCGACCTGCAATGTACTTAGAGAGGGGCAAATCAATATCACTAATCACCAAAATGGAGCTAGGATCAAATAAGGCGGCTAGTCGATGTTTATACATAAGAATAATGTCAGCTAATTGGCGATAAGGGAGCAACTCAAGCTCAGCTATGTTGCATCTTAATGGTATGATAGTTCCTATTTTACAATGTAAAGCGTACAATTAAAACTAACATCACGCCACCTTACTGCGTGAGGAAATTTTAGATTTAAACCGATTTAACATCATGACAACTGCTACCGTTAGAACTCGTTTTGCTCCCTCCCCAACCGGCTATTTACATTTAGGTGGTGCACGTACCGCCCTCTTTTCTTGGGCCTTTGCCCGTCACCATCAGGGTCAGTTTATTTTAAGAATTGAAGATACCGATTTAGAGCGCTCCACCCCTGAAGCGGTCGAGGCTATTCTAAAGGGGATGCAGTGGCTAGATTTAGATCATGATGAGGGTCCCTTCTATCAAACACAGCATTTTGAGCGCTACAAAGAGGTCATCCAGCAATTACTTGATGAGGGTAAGGCCTATTATTGCTACAGTAGCCCCGAGGAAGTAGAGGCCATGCGTGAGGCTGCTCGCGCTAAGGGTTTAAAGCCTAAGTACGATGGTACTTGGCGCCCTGAAGCTGGTAAAACACTCCCACCCATTCCCGCCGATCGACATCCGGTGGTGCGTTTTAAAAATCCTCAAGATGGCTTTGTGATGTGGGACGATATGGTTAAAGGTCCTATTACGATTGCCAATGCCGAGTTGGATGATTTGATTATTGCGCGTCCCGATGGCAGCCCCACTTACAACTTCTGTGTGGTGGTGGATGACTGGGATATGGGGATCACGCATGTGATTCGCGGTGATGACCATGTCAATAACACCCCGCGTCAGATTAATATTTTAGAAGCCTTGGGCGCCACGATCCCCGTCTATTGTCATGTGCCGATGATTTTAGGCCCGGATGGTCAAAAGCTATCCAAACGACACGGTGCCGTCAGTGTGATGGAATATCATCATGAGGGCTATCTACCTGAGGCCATGGTCAATTACCTAGCTCGTTTAGGTTGGAGTCATGGGGATGATGAGATTTTCAGTCGCACGCAGTTTATCGAATGGTTTAATACTGACAACCTCTCCAAAGCGGCTGCGCAATGGGATCCTAAAAAGCTAAACTGGCTCAATGCCCACTATATTAAGCAACTTAGCGATGAAGAGCTGATGCAGACTGTGTTACCACGCATTGAAGCCCGTGGCGGTCAGACCGATGGCTTTGAGACGGTGGCTATTCTTAATTTATTTAAGGATCGGGCCGAGACCCTAGAGCAGTTAGCAGATTCAGCCATGCTCTTCTTTGGTCCTTATCAAGCAGCGGATGAGGCACTTAAAGCGCAAGTCCTAACGCCTGATGCGCTTGCTATCTTAGCGGATTTTAAAGCGCGCGCCGAGCAGTTAAACAACTGGTCAGTCGAGAGCTTAGCAGCCGCGATTAAAGAGACCCTTGCGGCCAAAGCGGTCAAAATGCCTGCGCTCGGTATTCCACTGCGAGTGGCAATTACGGGTCAAAAGCAGACCCCATCGGTTGATGCCGTATTGGCTCTACTAGGTCGTGATGTGGTGTTAGCGCGTCTGCAGCAGGTGTTATCAGAACAGCACATTAAATAATCAGTGATTTGAACTTAAAAATACAGTAATCTTAAGTTAGACGATTAACTAATCAAGGAGCGTTTCAATGGCTATCAGCAAAAAAACCGCAGCCACCAAAGCGGCAACCGTAGCGGCTACGGATGAGGTCGAGACTAAAACGACTGCCGCTACAAAAACCACGGCAGCCAAAAAAGCCGTAAAGAAAACCACGGCACGAAAAACTACGACCCGAGCCAGTGCTGCTAAAAGCCCTGCCGCCAAAAAAGTGGCAGCCAAAAAAACCGCTGCTGCTACCAACAGCACTGCTGAAGAGCTCAAGACTGAAACGACGACAGCCACTAAGCAAGCAGCAGTAAAAGCGGCACCGGCAAAGAAGGCAGCCAGCAAAACAACGGCCGCTAAAACAGCAACTAAGCGCACAGCCAAAACAGCGGCGGCGAAGAAAACCACCACTGCAGCGAAAAAAGCAACAACGGCTGCAAAGAAAGCTACACCTGCCGTGAAAAAAACGACAGCTGCCAAGAAAGCCACGACAGCTGCGAAAAAAACTGCGGCTAGCAAAGCCGCAACGAAGACGGCAGCCCAGACTGAGCTTACCCCTGAGGCTACTGAAAGCGCAGTAAGCACAAAAACGACCACCGCTAAAAAAACGGTAGCTAAAAAAGCACCGGCCAAAAAGGCGGCAACTAAAAAAGTCGCCGTTAAAAAAGCGCTAGCGGATAAACCAGTGGATAACCCACCAACCCCTGCTAAAGCCGTGGTAACACGTAAAGTCAGTGTGCCCAATGAAGCGGCTAAACCTAAATGGCCGTTCCCGGTGGGCAAAAGAAATAGCAATGACTAATCGTCCGGGACGGTGCTTAATTAAAAATTTCGGTGCGAATCGATCTGCTAAAATAGTTGCTAATTGATTGACCCGGTTTTGCTTACTAGCCGACGACTCAGTCGGCTAGTTTATTTTTAAGCAGCCCTTGCCTTAAGAGACTTAGTATATGACGATGATATTGTTCTTAATCCAGATTATAGGCACCCTATTTTGTGCTGCATTACTATTGGGCGCATGGTTTTACTACTTGCGTATACCAGCCTTTAACCCCCTAGTTGCCAATGTCACTCAGTTCACCAGTTGGCTCGTGGTGCCTTTACGCAAAATCCTCCCAGTGACCCGTCGCATTGATACAGCCTCCCTACTCGCTGCCTACATAACCTGTGTATTGCAGCTATTATTGGCACTCTTCATTGTCCTAGGCAGTCAAGCGCAAGCCCTTTTGAGCTATTTGCCGTTTGAAGGCTTATTGCTTTTAGCTAAAAATGCGCTAAACCTACTTTTTTGGTTGACCCTGTTTTATGCCATTTTGTCGTGGATTAACCCCATGTCACCAGCGATCACCCTCTTTAAGGCCTTACTGGAACCGATTCTTACGCCCATCCGTAATTTGCCGCTATTGAATCGCATGCAGGGTATTGACTTATCACCGATGGTGGTAGCGATTGTATGTCAGGTGTTATTAGCCGGTCTAAAGGGAATTGAGTCCCCCTTAGTCAAAGCCTTTATTTAGTTTGCAGATCCAACTCTTATCAGCAAAGCGCCTAGTATGTCATGCTATTGGCGCTTTTTTATTTTGGGGGTGCTATACGTGCATGGCGTGAGTGTTTAGGTCTTGGTATTGCATTGGAACAGCTGTAAAGCTTATCCAACTAAGACTGTCGTCAACGGTGATTAATCGCTTTGCACAAGTGGGGATGCCCTTAAGAACGACTAAAAATCTTAATCAACTTATTAAGTTAAATCGGTGCTTACCGGTTTTAATAAATAGCTTACAAAATGCTTCCCAATCATGAACATAGACTAGGCTTTTGCCAGGGTTTTGCTCATCAGGCATGCACGCTGAACCATAGGCACTTTCTTTCCAGAAATCATAAAAAGGCAGTGTCTCAAGATCTATCTCTCTCACTAACCAATAGAATTGGTCTGAGTCAGTGCTTTTGTATCTAACAGGCTTAATACCGAAATAAGCAAATTGATCCCATTCGTCGTTTAGTGGTTCTAGATAGTTATTCATAAGTTAGGCTACACACCTTTAAAGTCAAGTTTTGGCAATTGATGCACTATTTTTATGGTTTCTATCACCAATCTTAGCATCACTCCTAATACCACTGCTACTTTGTAGCTCGACAACGCTCACGCGAACAGCAGTAAACAAGGATCTGCAAAGGCGATAAAACCACTGGTAGCTGTGCCGAGAAAAGCCCTTAATACAAGAAAACCCCAAAATCTATGTCGGACTTTGGGGTTTAACTTAAGCAAGCGCTACACAATTAGAAGAAGCCTAAGGCGTCATCACTGTAACTCACTAATAAGCACTTCGTCTGCTGGTAGTTCGCTAGCGCCATCTTGTGGGTTTCACGACCAATACCTGATTGCTTATAACCACCGAAGGCAGCATGTGCAGGATACATATGATAGCAGTTCGTCCATACACGACCGGCTTGGATACCACGACCCATACGATAGGCTTGTGAACCATTACGACTCCAAACCCCAGCCCCTAAACCAAAGATACTGTCATTAGCAATCGCAAGCGCCTCTTCCTCATCTTTGAAGGTAGTCACGGCAGCAACAGGACCAAAAATTTCCTCTTGGAAGATGCGCATTTTGTTGTCCCCTAAGAGCATCGTAGGTTTCACAAAATAACCACTATCTAACTCACCACCAAGTAGGTTGCGCTCACCTCCGATTAAGGCCGTCGCGCCCTCATCCCGACCAAGGTTAATGTAGCCTAGAATACGGTTAAGCTGGGCCTCAGATACCTGAGCACCGACCATGGTTGTTTTATCGAGTGGATTACCCTTTTTAATGGCATCAACGCGTGCGATCACTTTTTCAATAAAGCGCTCATAAATTGACTCTTGAACTAAAAGGCGTGATGGTGCAGTACATATCTCACCCTGATTAAGTGCAAACATCGCAGCACCCTCAAGCGCCTTATTGAGGAAAGCATCATCGGCATCCATTACGTTTTCAAAGAAAATATTTGGACTCTTACCGCCTAACTCCACCGTGGCGGGGATAAGAGTATCCGCAGCGCAACGTAAAATATGCTGACCGACTGGGGTCGAACCCGTAAAGGCGATCTTGGCGATACGATGACTAGTCGCTAAGGCCTCACCCGCTTCCTTACCAAAGCCATTCACAATATTAACAACGCCTGGCGGTAATAAATCACCGATAATCTCCATCAATAAGAGAATCGATGCAGGCGTCTGCTCCGCCGGTTTCATCACAATGGTACAACCCGCTGCTAAGGCAGGCGCCAACTTCCAACACGCCATCAAGAGTGGGAAGTTCCACGGAATAATTTGCCCCACCACACCAATTGGCTCTTGGAAATGATAAGCCACGGTATTTGGCTCAATATCAGAGATGGCACCCTCTTCGGCGCGCAGGCACCCTGCAAAATAACGGAAATGATCGATACCGAGTGGTAAGTCAGCCGCCATCGTTTCACGTAAAGGCTTACCATTATCAATAGTTTCTGCAACTGCGAGCAGCTCAAGGTTTTGCTCCATGCGATCGGCGATGCGTAACAACACGGCCGAACGCTCTTGGGCGGGTGTACTAGCCCACCCCTTGAACGCTCGCTCGGCTGCATCAATGGCTAAATTGATATCATCAGCATCAGATCGTGGGGCCTCACAAAAGGCTTGACCATTGACTGGGCTGATATTCTCAAAATAGTTACCCGCGGTCGGTGGCACCCACTTACCGCCAATGTAGTTTTCATAACGCTTCTTGAATGGGAAATCCATATCAAGACCAACACTGCGTAGATCCATGATTTTCATAGCTAACCTCCTGCAACCAAATGAAGTGATGGGTAGAATCTTCAAATCATGCTAACACAGTCATTGCGAAATGAAATAAGGGATTATATGAACAAAATGTCAATTAAGCTGGAAAGCGACCTGTCTTCTTCCACTCAATCAAACGCTCAGTCAGGTTGACAAGGTGACGTGGTCATCACGTTCAATGGACTGGTTCTTGGGTATGCAATATTATTGGCAAATAAAAAACGAATAACTCTGTCAAAAATTGAGCTTATGGTCAATCAGGCTTATAAAGTTCGGTTTTTTAAGCTTCGTCTGCTCACCCAGGATATGGTGATGACCATTAACCTGTTTAATAAACAGAGGTCGGCCATAGAAGTCTTTAGCAAAAAAATAAGTGTTGCTCATAATACGTGTTAAGCAGTACGTACCAGCTGATGCGACAGTGTTATGATGTGCGCCTTGCGCAACCCGAGTCGCGAAGTTTTACGTTTATAAAGCACGCAGTCAAAAGAAAGGGCGTCCCGCCGGCTCCGAATGGATTCCTGCGACGGCACTGGATCGAAAGATGGTTAAAAAGAATTATCTGGCTTAGCCATGTATGTTCAATGATTACGCCGCACAATTAAGACCAAGTGCTTCGAGATAAAGTTGAGTGAGCAAGTACAAGTTGACTCATCATAGTTCAATATCGGGGAAAGTTGTCGACACGCTCGCCGAAGACTAACAATCGCTTGCTTTGTTTTACGACAAATGTCCACAATCTCATCTGCTCTTGGTATCAGTCTTACCCCTTTAAAGCAAAGGAGTAGCTCAGCCCGTCAAAAAAGTCTGACATTCAGACTTTTGAGAGCTACCGACAATTAAATTATAGCCCTATATGATGTTATAGGGCGTTTTGATCTTTAGATCATGTCATGTGAAATGATGCTATTGAGTAGCTGACACTAAATACTCGATAACTGCCTCTCTATCGTCTTCATCCATATCCTCAAATGAAGGCATAGCACCCATGCCTTCAAGCATGGTTCTGCGAATGCGTTCTGCATCTGGTTTTAACTCATCAAAATTCGGACCGATAGTGCCTGTGGTGCCAGCATCATTGAGAGTGTGACAAATAGCACAGGGAATAGGTTGCGCTGAACTAATAAATAACTCTTTGCCACGTTCCAAACGTGCTTCGTCTGCAAATGCGGTGACACTGGAGAATGATACGATAAGGGTGCCTAAAGCGACTAATAATTGTTTCATAAATACCGGATTAAACGTAACATGCAGGCTGAAAACAAGGAGTTTCAGCCTGCATGTTGTATAAAAATGATAGGACTAAACTAAAACTACTTCTAAGCTATGATCAACCCAGCTATTATTAAGGTATCCGCGATTATTTTCTAATCGATCTGCCGGTTGAGTCTCGCCGTTTTTATTAGTTGCGCGGCTAGCAAGCTTGTATGTACCGGTCTCTAACTCAACTGATAAGACGAATTGTCGCCATGCGTAAGGACCCAAGTCTGGACCGATAAATTCAGCTTCATGCCAGCTTTCTCCACCATCAGTAGAAACTTCAATCTTCGTGACATCTGTAGTACCGCCCATCGCAAGTCCTTGGATCTGTATTTTCCCAGCATGTACTTGCTCATCGGGATCGCTTGGGTAAGTAATCCACGACTTAACTGGCATGGTCCATACTGATTCTTGAGTAGGAGCTCCTTTCTCTCCCATGGGAGCAAGTCTGTAACCACTTTGTTGAATATTGGCTGCTGACTGTTCTGCGGTAAAAGCTAGACGCTTGATATACTTAACATTGTTGACACCAGTGTAACCAGGCACGACCAGACGCAAAGGACCACCATGAGCCAACGGAATAGGTTTACCATTAATTTCCCAAGCGAGCAAAGCGTCCTCAATGGCTTCCAGAGGTACTGAACGTTCAACTTGAATAGTATTTGGATCCAAACCATCAGGGATTGGTTCTCCACCCGTACCTGTCATGTATTTCGCGCCTTCATCCATGCCTTGCACGTGTTCTAACAAAGTTTTAACAGGTACACCCGTAAACATAACGCACCCAGCAGCACCAACTGTCCATTGGGTCCCACTCGGTTTCGAGGGAAAATAAGCGCGGCCATTACCGCTACATTGCAAGACCATAGCAACAGTGCTCACACCTAATGTCTTAAGTTCAGCAACGGTCAAACTTTGAGGATTTTTTACTCCACTAACTTCTAAAACCCAGGCATCAGGATCTTTTACAATTTCTTCGCTTGGCGGAGCGATGTTATTACGTACAAATAGGCGTTCAAGAGGAGTAATAATCCCGCTACCAAATGCATGACGCTTGGTCTCCATAGTGTTAGCACTATGAATAATTAAATGGTTGGCGTCTTTCCAATCGGCATAGGCTGGTAAAGCAGAGTTGTTTGCCGTGCTTCCTTGGGTTGCTGCTAATGCTTTGGTAGTTGAGCTAAAGTTACTGAGGGCACTAACTGATGCCAAGCCTAGGACGCTACCACTCGTCGTTAGTAATCGGCGACGTGTAACATTTATATTTTTCATAAGGCACCTATATTAAAAGTAGAGATAATGTAAACGACTGCTCAGTCTATCAATATGCTGAGTGTCATTAAATGAGTAAAACCCCGAAAACATTAGTGTTTACATAATTAAGACAAAGAGGTTTCTTTCTGAAAAAATTAAGAACAATTTATCGTCTCTATACATCTAATAATGGGTATTGAAGCTCTTTATTCTTAACTATGATCGAGTTCAACAAATACCCACTCAAAATCGGCTAAGCATAAAAAAAGCGCCTAATATTTCTCATACTGGCGCTTTTGTTCATCTTACTGCCAAGGATTATTGGCGTAGGTCTTAATAAATATGCTTTGAATTTCCTCTAAGCTTGGTCGGTGATTTTGCGGACCACCCACGGCTACTTTAATCGAACCCATCACATTACCCAGACGAGCGCTATCAAGCCAGGACCAACCAGCCGCAAGACCATACAACACACCCGCACGATGCGCATCACCGCAACCGGTGGGATCCTCAATAGCCGTTGGCGTTACCGGCTCAATGGTGATTTTTTCTCCCTCATGATAAAGCACTGAACCAGCGCCCCCCAGGGTCACAATAATGGCTTCCAAATCCTTAGCTAGTTCGTCTACTGGCTTTGCCATTCGTTGCTCGATCACAGCCATCTCATAGTCATTTGCCGTTAAAACACGGGCTAATTTCATCATGGCCGCTAAGTCATTGCCATCAAATAAGGGCATGGCCTGACCCAAATCGAAAATCAATGGAATGCCAGCTGCATGCAGACGCTCGGCATGCTTAAACATCGCTTCCTTCGCATCTGGTGCCACAATGGCCCACGCCGCCTGCTCCTGACTGATATCATTATCTGCCGCAGAACTCATGGCGCCTGGGTGAAAGGCACTGATTTGATTACCTGATAAATCCGTGGTGATATGACATTGTGCAGTAAAAACATCCTCTAACACGGCAATACGACGTTGTTCAATGCCGAGGCTTGCAAAATGCTGCTGATAGTCGGCAAAGTCACGTCCGACCGTAGCGACTGGCACTGGCGCTCCACCTAACAACTTTAAATTGTAGGCAATATTACCGGCGCAACCACCAAACTCCTTGCGCATGGTCGGCACCAAAAAGGACACACTTAAGCTATGAATGGTATCGGCTAAAATATGATCTTTGAAATGTCCCTCAAAGCGGGTGATGGTATCAAAGGCTAAGGAGCCACAAATTAAAACGTCGTTTGATTGTTCTGACATAACTACTCTTCGTAATAGGGTGTTAATTCAAAGCCGGTCGCCATGGCACCAGCTAAGTTTAAACGCAAGACAATAGGATATTGGGTCAATGCGACCATCGGCTGCACTCGCATTGCCGTGGGCAAATACTCTTCAACTTTAATAATACGTCGTCGATCCACCTGACCACGCTCATCCTTTAAGCTTAAAACAAGCGCCGGCCATTCGGCCACTCTATTCTCTTTATTAACTAGCCTAGCTTGTAACAACAAGGCCGTGTGTGATGGTTGTGGCGGCACATCGCTTCGCACCTTAAGTGAGACATTTTCCAAACTAAACTGACTAATCGATCGCGTCCCACCTAATTCACACTGCGCGATAGCACATACTTGGGTAATCACAAGGCGTGTGGCGGGAAAGTAATGCACCAACTGATTACGAAACACCACCGCACCCTGCCACAACAAAGCGACAAGCAGTATTAACACCACAAACAGCCAAAACACCCCACCACGACGGCGCGCTCGACGATACTCACGATAGTAGACCTCATCATCATAATCATCGTGTCTGATCGCATCATAGCCTTCGTCATAATCCCTTGAGTCCTCGATAAAAGGCTCGTCCTGGTAGATGCGCTGATGCTGTCTACCTGCCCTGCGCTCATCGACATAGGGCTCATCCTCCAGATAGCCCGGTGGCGACTCTTCACGGTAGCGATACGGTCTAGCTGCTTGAGGCTGAGCAGGCGCATTTGGATTCTCAGCGTAGTCATTGGCACTAAACACCGTATGACAAATACCGCAACGCACCTTGCCCCCGCGCGCATGCAATTGCTCAGGAGTAACATGTAATCTGGTTTGGCAGTTAGGGCAGCGAGTTTTCATAGCGTTGAGTTCTCAATAGGCACCATTTAATCTGACTAGGTGCTGTTTAGGCCTCGACCTTGCCGTGCAGACATACCCAACCCTCATCCGCATGCCATACGTCCAAATGCACCCAGGCTCGATAGTAATCAATCATCTCTTCATACTGCCCCTCAAGAATACCGGAAAGCACTAAGGAGCCGCCTGCCTTAACACGATTTGCTAGTAAGGGAGCTAAGGCTTTCAGCGGATTAGCAAGAATATTGGCGACCACCACATCAAAGCGACCCTCCGGCAACTCATCTGGCAAGCCGTAATAAATCTGACTTTCATTGATTAAGGCATTATGACGTGCGGTATCCACGGACTGGGCATCAATATCAATCCCGACCACCTCGGCAGCATGTAACTTAGCGGCAATAATCGATAAAATGCCAGAGCCGCAACCATAGTCGAGCACCGATTTGCCGGCGAGTGGGTGCTGCTCCAACCACTCCGCACATAAGCGCGTGGTCGCATGCGAGCCGGTACCAAAAGCCATCCCAGGATCGAGTTGAATCACTAAGTTATCAGTATTTTGGCGAATTTGCAGCACATCATGGCTCGTCATATGCCAGCTCGGCACAATCCAAATACGCTCACCAAGCTTCATCGGATCAAACTGCGTTTGTGTTAAACGTACCCAGTCTTTATCCTCAACCTCGGTAATGCTGGCTACCTCATACTCATCCTCGCCAAAGGCCACCGCCATTGACAGTAATAAAACCTCAGTGGCCGTCTCATCGTCCAATAAGGCAATTACATGATTGCGCTGCCATGCATAGTTTAAGAGCTCCATCCCGGGCTCACCGTAGAGCGGTTGCTCCTCCTCAGTATCACGATCCGCATCCTCAACGGATACCGATAGCGCCCCCTGATCCATCAAAAAATCGGAAATTTCCTCTGCGATATCCTGATTACAATGAATGACTAATTCCCGCATGCTGCGCCTCTCAAATACGATCTACAAACCAAGAAGCCGAGTCTAAGCCCGGCTTCACTACCCGAAGGTATCTCATCAACTACTCACCCACAAGATGACTAAGCGGATTTTTTACTACGCGCAGCCAGCTTTTTCTCTAAATAGTGAATATCCATGCCCCCTTGGATAAAGCCAGGGTCATGCAATAACTCCTGATGCAAAGGAATATTAGTGCTAATGCCCTCAACAATCATCTCAGATAAGGCAATCTCCATACGTGCAATGGCCTGCTTACGATCCTGACCATAGGTAATGATTTTACCAATCATGGAGTCATAATGCGGCGGCACACGATAGCCCGAGAAGACGTGAGAATCCATACGCACACCCATCCCACCAGGGGTATGCCACTTGCTCACCAAACCAGGTGAGGGCATAAAGGTATAAGGATCCTCAGCGTTAATGCGACACTCAATGGCGTGACCTTTGAGCTGAATATCATCCTGGGTTAGGGTAAACGGCTCACCCGCCGCAATTTTAATCTGCTCCTGCACCAAATCGATACCGGTAATGCACTCGGTAATGGTGTGCTCTACCTGAATCCGCGTGTTCATCTCAATAAAGTAAAACTCGCCGTTTTCATATAGGAACTCAAAGGTACCGGCACCGCGATAACGCATTTGACGGCAAGCCTCGGCACAACGCTCGGCAATTTTGCGGATTAATTCACGCTCAATGCCAGGCGCAGGTGCTTCCTCAATGATTTTCTGGTGACGACGCTGTAAAGAGCAGTCACGCTCACCTAACCAAACCGCTTTACCCTCACCGTCGGCAAGCACCTGAATCTCGATATGGCGTGGTTTTTCAAGGTACTTTTCCATATAGACTTCAGGATTACCAAAAGCCACTCTTGCCTCAGCCCGAGTCATTTGTACCGCATTAATCAATTCGGACTCATGGTGCACCACGCGCATACCGCGACCGCCACCACCACCGGCAGCCTTAATAATCACTGGCAATCCAACCCGACGTGCGGTCTCTAAAATCTCGTCCGGATCCTCACCTAAGGCACCGTCCGAACCAGGTACCACTGGCACACCGGCTTCGATCATCGCTTTTTTGGCGCTGACCTTATCACCCATCGTTAAAATGGACTCAGGGCGCGGACCGATAAAAACAAAACCGCTTCTTTCAACACGCTGCGCAAAATCCGCATTTTCCGCCAAGAAACCATAACCTGGGTGAATCGCCTCGGCATCAGTCACTTCAGCCGCAGCAATAATGGCCGGCATATGCAGATAGCTTTCTTGGGCCGGCGCTGGTCCGATACAGACGGATTCATCGGCTAAACGGACGTATTTCGCTTCACGGTCGGCTTCCGAATGCACGACCACTGTTTTGATACCCAACTCACGACAAGCTCGCTGAATTCTCAGCGCAATCTCACCACGGTTGGCAATGAGCACTTTTTCAAACATAGAATACTTTTAAACCTTGATTAAACGATTGGCGATTGGCGATTTATCACTTAGCCAATGATGAATAAAGGCTGACCGAATTCCACCGGCTCACCATTTTCAACGAGGATCTTTTTGACCACACCGCTGACATCTGCCTCGATCTCGTTTAATAGCTTCATCGCTTCTACAATACACAAGGTATCACCCTCTTTCACCGGCTTGCCCACATCCACAAAAGGCGCAGCGTTAGGGCTTGGGGAGCGATAAAAGGTACCGACCATCGGTGCTTTAACAACATAACCATCTTCCTGTGCTGGCGCAGCAGCGGCTGCCTCTGCCTCAGCAGGCGCTGCAACCGGTGCTTGCGGTGCTACGGCCGGCGCTTGGTACATCTGCGGCATGGCCATAGGTGAATAGACCGTGTTTACCTCAGCTTGAGGTTTTGATTTGACAATCTTGACCTTACCATCACCCTCAGTAATTTCAAGCTCTGAAATCTCTGATTCAGCCACCAGGTCAATAAGCGTTTTTAGTTTTCTAAGATCCATAAGGTTATCCCGTAATCCTTGATTTTAATTTTTTGTTGTTTGTGCAAAATACCGTAATGCCGCCTCATACACAAATGAGCCTAAACCACACAGCACACCAACTGCCTTATCGGCAAGATAGGAGTGGTGTCTAAAAGGCTCCCGCGCATGCACATTTGATAAATGAACCTCTATAAATGGCACCTCGGCTGCTGCCAGCGCATCACGTATTGCAATACTTGTATGGGTATACGCAGCGGCGTTAATAATGATGCCGTCAAACTGTCCTCGTGCCTGCTGAATACGGCTCACAAGCTCGCCCTCGAAATTACTCTGTAGGCACTCCACAGTAAGCCCTAGCTCGGCTGCTAAATGCTGCAACTCAGACTCAATATCTGCGAGTGTCTGCGCACCGTAAACCTCAGGCTCACGCAAGCCTAACATATTTAGGTTAGGACCGTTAATGATTAAAATACGCATAACGCCGTTAATAAATTTTGACAATCGTTAATTTAACGTTAAATGACTGCTTTTGTCTATTAAATTCTACCATTTCTGAAGAATTCAACGCATGCAGCCAAGCCATTACCTCGTCATCTCGGCTAATTTACTACGCAACTCCTCGGCATTCACCTGACCAATGATCTTATACTTCAGCTCAGCACCAGGCGCAAAGATCAAGGTAAATGGCAGACCACCTGAGGGATTACCCAGTTGACGCATCAAACGAATAGCCGTCGGCTCACCAATCACAATCGGCAAATCCAGCGCTAGCTTATCAACAAAGCGACGGATATTTGCCTCCGTATCCACCCCATAAGCAATCACCTGCACAGACTCATGCGCCTGATGGATCGCTGCTAAATCCGGCATTTCTTCAACACAAGGTGGGCACCAACTCGCCCAAAAATTAAGCACGATCACCCTATCTTGATAATCGCTAATACGGATGGCTTCACCCGCAAGATTCATTAAGGGTGTATTGAGTAGATGCGCTAAGCTCTCTCTGTCCACCTCGGCAGCTGTGAATGGTTGCAGCTTTAAGGGCGTCGCCTGAACCGGGCTCGACGGCAAACCCAGCGCTACCGTCATCACCAGTGCCGAAGCTGCCATCACGGATAAGGAAACAAGCTTAGCCACAAGGCCCTTGAGCCTAGTTAAGAAGCGACTTTTTTTGCTTGCAAAGCCTCTTTTTAAAATTATCATGGGGCTACAAAAAAATTGGTACATAATGGATGATTTTAGCCATTCCCGAAGGAATAAAGCGGCAGACTGTTTAAAAAGCTTAAAATACTAGTCCGCAGGAGAGATTTTTTATGCACATTCATATTTTAGGTATTTGTGGTACGTTTATGGGCGGACTAGCACTCATTGCGCGTGCTGCTGGCCATCGAGTGACCGGTTGTGATATGGCGGTCTATCCGCCCATGAGTACACAGCTTGAAGAGCAAGGGATTGAGCTGATTGAGGGCTACGGTGCCGAGCAACTGGCATTAAAGCCCGATTTATTTATTATCGGCAATGTTGTTAGCCGAGGTAACCCCTTGATGGAGGCCATTCTTAACGAGGGGCTGCCCTACACCTCAGGACCGCAGTGGTTGGGTGAGCAGATCTTGCGCCAACAGCATGTCTTAGCGATTGCCGGTACGCATGGCAAAACCACCACCTCCTCCATGTTGGCGTGGATTTTACAATACGCCGGTTTAGCGCCGAATTTCTTGATTGGCGGTATTGCCCAAAACTTTGGTATCTCTGCACGCTTTGATGCAGCACAACGCTACTTTGTCATTGAAGCGGATGAGTATGACACCGCTTTCTTCGACAAACGCTCTAAGTTCGTGCACTACCGTCCACGCACGGCGGTACTGAATAACTTAGAATTTGATCATGCCGATATTTTTGAAAATCTGGCCGCCATTCAAAAGCAGTTCCATCATTTAGTGCGCATCATTCCCCAGCAGGGACGTGTCATTTATCCTGCGGCCGATCAGGCGCTGCAGGAGGTGTTGGCGATGGGCTGCTGGAGCGAGCAATGCAGCTTGGGCAGCGGTCTGGCGCATAAGCATGACCATGCCAGTGACCCTAAAACCACGTGGAATGTCCGCCTCATTGAGGCCTCAGGCAGTCAGTTTGAAGTGCTCCATGGCGCAGAAGTGATTGCCACCATTGAGTGGTCATTGATCGGTTTACATAATGTACAAAATGCGCTGGCGGCAATTAGTGCGGCCGAGCATATCGGCGTCGCCCCAACGCTTGCTTGTGAGGCTTTGAGCCATTTTGAAGGTATTAAACGGCGCATGGAATTACGAGCGACCGTTCAAAACATTGCCGTTTACGATGATTTTGCACATCATCCAACAGCGATTAGTACGACCCTAGCGGGTTTACGCAAGCAAGTCGGTGATGCACGCATTATTGCGGTGCTTGAGCCACGCTCCAATACGATGAAATTAGGCACCATGTCAGCGCGCCTACCAGCATCACTACAAGAAGCCGATTTGCTCTTTTGCTATAACGAAACCCAGGGTAAACACAGCATTCACTGGGATGCAGAGCGTGTTTTTGCCACTATGTCACAACCCACCGAGGTCCATCATGATTTAGAGCAATTAGTGCAAGCCGTAGCCGCAGCGGCACAACCCGGCGATCATATTTTGGTGATGAGTAATGGCGGCTTTGGTGGCTTTCACGACAAACTTATTAGCAAGCTAAAGCAAAAATATAGTTAAGACGATGATTTTATACCTACACGGATTTCGTTCTTCGCCACAGTCCACCAAAGCGCAGCTTATGGCTCAGGCCATGGCAGAGCGAGGCTTATCGGCACAGTTTTTTATGCCGCAATTACCCTCCTCACCGGCAGCAGCCATACGCCTTTGCGAAGCCTTGATTGCCGAGCAGCACGATGGCCAGCAGCCCTTAACCATTATCGGTTCGTCTTTAGGCGGGTATTATGCGACCTATTTAGCGGAGCAACACGACTGTCGCGCTATTTTGATTAATCCAGCAATTTACGCCACCCGTGATTTATCAACCCAATTAGGTCAGCTACGCTATTTCCATGATGACCGGCCCTTTCAATTTACCCTCAAGGATTTATGTGAATTAAGGCCCTTATTCCGGGCGCAAATCAAGCCCGAGCGCTATTTTTTATTAGCGGGTGACCGTGATGAGGTGTTGGATTGGCAGGAAATGAGCAAACGCTATGCCGGTGCCAAGCAAATCGTGGTACCCGGCATCGATCATAGTTTCAGCTGCTTTAGCGACTATATACAAGATATATTTGCCTTTGCCTGCTTAGCCTAGACCCCAACCCTTTTTCAGCACCCTTTGCCCTATCACCGAGTGAAATCAGCATGAATGTTATTTTTGAGGAAAGTGGCCAGTTCAAAGTTGCCCGCATTCTTTCCGAAACCGAAGCCAATTATCAGATTGAATTAAGCACCGGTAAACGCAGCAAACTAAAACGCAGTCATGTCATTTTCGAATTTGATAAAGCCCCTTGCACCTTAAGCGAGCTCATTCCTACCGCAGAAAATCTAGCCGCAGAGATGGATCCCGCTTTTTTATGGGAATTTGCGCCGCCAGAGGACTTTAGGGCGGAGGATTTGGCCGAGGATTACTACGGTCATGAACCAAGCATTATTGAAAAACTAGCGCTTTTAGTGCGCCTACACGGCTCGCCGGTTTATTTTCATCGCCGGGGCAAAGGGCTGTATAAAGCTGCGCCGCCAGACATTCTTGAAGCGGCACTAGCGGCCATTGAGAAAAAGCGCTTACAGGAGGAATTGCAAGCACAATGGGTTGAAAGCTTAGTTAATTTCGAAATCCCTGACGCCATGCGTGAGGACCTAAACACCTTCCTAAGCCATCCGAATAAAAACACCATGGCCTGGAAAGCCTTTGAATCCGCGCTTTCACGAAGCGGTTTAGGTATTAAGGAAATGCTACTCAAACTCGGGGTTTATCAAGACGAACTGGCAATTACCTTGGCTAGCTTTTGCGAAAAATTTCTGCCCAAAGGTTATGAGGCGCCGGAGCTTGCGATACCGAGTTTGCCTGAACTACCCATCGCCGAGGTGGAGGCCTATTCCATTGACAATGACTCAACCACGGAAATTGATGATGCTTTTTCGATTAAACAGATTGCCGATGACACCTATCAATTCGGGGTGCATATTGCCGCCCCTGCACTTGCGGTAAGTAAGGATTCCGAGCTAGACCTAGCCGCCCGTAAACGCATGTCCACCATCTATTTGCCGGGCAAAAAAATCACCATGCAAAGTGCGGCCTTGGTGGATGCCTTTTCGCTGAATGCGGGTGCAATTAAGCCTTGTATTTCCCTTTATGTGGTGGCAGATCTTAGCACTGGCGACATTATTAGTGAGGAGAGCAAGGTAGAAAGTATCTACATCAAGGAAAACCTACGCCTATCACAATTTGATGAGACGCTCCTCAGCCGAGAAAATCTGGCTGATGAATCGGTGGACATGCCCTATGCTTTTTTACTCCGCCCCTTGTGGCGCTTAAGCCAGCACCTTAGCGCCAAGCGTGACGAGCTACGCGGCTACCCTGAAAAGCACCAAGGTATTGAGTTTAGCGTTGAGCTAGCAGGCGACTGGCGAGATCAGAACGCTAAGGTACAGTTAATACCTCGCCGCCGCGATAATCCTCTGGATCTGATGATAGGTGAAATGATGATTTTCACCAATGTGGTTTGGTCCGGGATGTTGAGTCGCTTAAAGGTCCCAGGCATTTTCCGTACCCAGCAATTTGGTCGCGCTAAACTAAGCTCACACCCCGTAGCACATCAAAGCATGAGGGTACCACAATATGCTTGGATGACCTCACCGCTACGACGCTATGTGGACCTCTTAAATCAACAACAATTAATCAGCGCCATTAACCATGGTGTGTCAGCGCCCTTGGTCGCTCCTTATAAACCTAAGGATCTCGATTTACTAAAGATAATGACGCAATTCGACACTTTGATTCAGCAATGGCGCCATTTCCAAGACAGCATGGAGCGCTTTTGGAGCTTGCGTTGGTTACAGCAACAAGGCATCACCGAAGCCGAGGCAAAGGTGCTACGCGATGATGTGGTGCGTCTCATCAATGCGCCCCTCAGCCTGACGGTCAGTGATATGCCGGCGTATGAGCGCGGCACCTTGGTAAAGATTAAGATTGATGGCATCAATTTGCTTAAACTTAAAGCCAACGCTCATTTTCTTGAGTTTATCGCCGCCCCTGAGATAGATGATGCGGCGACAGATGAGGATGAGGAGCTCTTCGACGACGCCCTTGATGAGGCCCTTGATGGCGACACCTTGAATGGCGTGACTGCAAGCGAGATTGACCCTGAACGAGCGGCAGAAACAGTACGTTGTGCCGTCTACGGTTACCCCATTGCGCAAAGTCTCTCACCCACCCTCCACGCCATTGCCGCGTCACACTGTGGCTTGCAACTCCGCTACGACAAGGTAGAGGTAAAGCCAGAGGATTTTGTGACAACGGTGCAGCAGTTTTTTGCCGACGGCGGTCGCGGCTTGAATATCACCATTCCATTTAAGCTGGAGGCCTTTGAACTCGCTAAAAATCACTTAAGCGAGCGCGCCAAGGCGGCGCAGGCGGTTAATACCTTGTGGACTGAAGAGGGTGAAATCCACGGTGACAACACCGATGGCATCGGCTTAGTCAATGATATTCAAAGCCATGGTCACACCATTCAGGGCAAAAGAATCCTCTTAATAGGTGCTGGCGGGGCCGCCCGTGGCGCCCTCTTACCTTTGCTAACGGCGGGCTGTGTCGCCTTACATATTGCGAATCGCACGGCCAGCAAGGCGCAGACCTTGGCCGAACAAGCGCAAGCCTTGGATAAGAACGACACAGCCATTAGTGCCAGCGCTTTAGATGACATCCCTGGGCAATGGGATATTGTGATCAATGCCAGTGCCAGTAGCTTAGAGGATGCGCCCTTGGCTATTCCTGCGACCATTTTTGCGGACAATGCGCTGGCCTATGATATGGTTTATCGCCCTAGCGGCAGCACCGCTTTTCTGGAGCAAAGTAAGCGCTTAGGTGCCAAGCATGTATTAGACGGTCTTGGTATGCTAGTTGCGCAAGGCATGGAGAGCTTTAGGATCTGGCATGGCTTAGAAGTCGACGCAACTCAAGTATTGCGTGAACTACGTCTGGCCATACAAGCGCCACAGTCATGATACGAATCGGCTAAAATGGCCTTTTGACCCTTTAAAGCTTTTATGAAAACAGCGCGTCGATACATTGCCAGCGAAATCTACCGTAGCACCATTGCAGTCACGCTTGTCTTGGTGGGTTTATTCATGTTTTTCGACATGATCGAAAACCTCGACAATCTTAATGAGCGTTTTACCTTCGGCTCCCTGCTATTGCTACAGCTCATGCAGATACCAACACGGCTCTATGATCTGCTCCCCATTGCGCTCCTTATCGGTGCAATCATTGCCTTAGCCGGTTTGGCGCAACGCAATGAGCTGGTGGTGCTGCGTGTTTCCGGCATTAGTAGCCGTCGTCTGCTCGGCATGTTATGGATGGGGACTATCCCGATTATGGTGTTTGCCCTGCTACTGTCAGAGGGCGTGACGCCTTATGCCGAGTCCAAAACGGGTCAACTAAACCTCCAGCTACTCGGTAAAAGCAGCGGAGCGCGTATGAATAGTGGTTATTGGTTTAGAGAACCAACTGATAACGGCGCCCTGCGAGTGATTAATATCTCCCGCATCAGCTCCGAGCGCGAAGTAGAAAATATCCGCATTTATAACTTTGATGCCGAGGGCAAGTTCAAGGAGTTAATTCATGCCCAGCGCGGCCTATTCCAACATCAGGAATTACAATTAACGCAGGCCAAGCTGATCCGCACGGATTTTGATTTAGAAACTGCCTTAATGGATCCGGCTGCGCCGCTGACACCCTTAAGCACACAAACGATGCTAGACAGCTATACGATTAGCACCAGCTTGACCCAAGCGCGTTTATTAGCCAGTGAGCTACAGCCCGATCGCATGTCGATTATGGGCTTATTAGACTATATTCAATATTTAGAGGATAATCATCTACAGTCTAATCGACAAGTGGTCGCCTTATGGCGTAAGGGGGTCTATCCCTTTACCCTTTTGGTGATGATTACCTTGGCCGCTCCCATCAGTTTTATGCAAACACGCAAGGGTGGCGCCGGACTTAAGGTCTTTGGTGGTATCTTAATTGGGGTCGTCTTTTTTATGATCAACCAATTGGCGCTTAACCTTGGTATGCTGAATAACTTACCACCCTGGTTAACGGCACTTGCGCCTAATACCATCGCCCTCGTCATTGCGAGCCTAGCCTTGTATTTAATTGAAAGAAAGAATCGCCCTAAGCGCAAGACTCATGCCTAAAAAAGCTACCAAAAAATCGACTGCACAATCTGCTATTGAAACAAGCACCACTGCCAATTCGCTGCTGGACTTAAATCCAGCCTCAGCAATGCCTAATATCTGGGCAATTGGCGATGTACAGGGTTGCTATCAACAACTGGAGAGCTTATTAAATCATCCGGAAATTAGAAACGATCCAAACTGTAAGCTCTGGTTTGCTGGAGACATTATTAATCGCGGCAAGGACTCCTTAAAAACGCTCAAATGCATTATGGACTTGGGCGACCGTGCGATTACCATACTTGGCAATCACGATATTCATTGTTTAGCCGTGGCTGCCGGCTTTAGGCGTGAGCATCATAGCGATACCATCGGCGAGATTTTAAAGTCCAAAAACCGTAACGATTATATCGAATGGCTACGCACCCGTCCGCTCGCCCATTATGCCTATGGCCACCTGATGGTGCATGCCGGCGTGATGAAGCCGTGGACAACGGCAAAGGCCTTGGAACTCGCAGAGGAGGTCAGCACCAAGGTCTTACGCTCGGATAAATGGCAGCAAAAGCTCGCACAGGTGTTTGGCAACGAGCCTAATCAGTGGGACGACTCCTTAAAAGGCAGTAAGCGTCAACGGGTCGTGATCAATGCCTTTACCCGTATGCGCATGTGCTTTTTAGATGGTGCCATGGACTTTTCCTATAAAGGGGCACCGCAATTGTACCCACTTCATCACGGTGTCAAGGTACTGCCATGGTTTGAATTGGACCAGCGCCAAACGACCGACACCACGATTATCTTTGGTCATTGGTCTACGCTCGGCTTATTAATTCGCCCGCATCTATTGGCCCTAGATACAGGCTGTGTTTGGGGTGGGCGGCTCACGGCCATTCGCTTAAACGATAGAAAAGTGATCCAAATCCCCTATACCGAGGGTACCGTTGATAAGCTAGGTTCAAAAATTTGGTCGATAAAAAGCTAAACGTCCACAGTGGCTAATGTGTGCCATCTACCACATCGCGCTCCACCTCTGTTTTAATCAGTTCATAGCAACGCTGTGCCGCTTCGACCCGATTCATCCCCGCGCCACTTAGGGGTTGTAAATAGCGTACCGTCACCGAAATACCAAAATTACTCAATAAAACCCAGATATTGTGCACTAAGGTCTCATCACCAATAAAAGATGGATAGCCACTACGCTCGCCCTTAAAGTACAACAAAATCGCCACCGGCTGTAACGGCACCTGTGCCTTTAGTGGTGCGTCCAATAAACCACCAAAAAAGCTTTTAACACTTAAACCGTCAGAGGTCGTACCCTCGGGGAATAGACCCGTACACATACCCTGCGCATAGCGACTAGCCAACTGCTGATTCACCTCGCGCATCGCGGAGCGACTGCTGCGATCCACAAAAATCGTGCCCGCTTGTGCCACTAAGCGACCAACAATCGGCCACTGCTTAATTTCTTGCTTAGCGACAAAGGCGGTGGTGCGACAGCTATTGAGAATAAAAATATCAATCCAGGACACGTGATTTGCCACCAACATCACCGCCGTTTGCTGCAATGGCGCCCCCTCAATCCTGACCTTAACCCCCAAGACCAAAATTAAGAGCTTGGACCAAGCCTTAATAATCGCTTCGCGCTGAGACTGCTTTAGCAAGGGGAAGACCAAACCGGTAAAAAAAAGGCCGATCACCAGTAGCAACACAAGTAACACTAATCGAATTAAAAAGCGCAGCACTCGAATTAGAATCACTTGCCTTCCTCCCACATCACGCAACCGCTCACAACGGTCAGCTTGACGCGACCTGGTACTTGGTAATTAATAAATGGCGTATGCACACTTTGACTCAGTAGGTTGTCGCGATTCACCGTCCAGTACGCCTCTAAATCCACTAAAGCCAAATCAGCCGGTGAGCCCACCGAGAGCTGACCGCAAGCAGAAAAGGCCGGCGCCGCTTGCTGTAGAATAGAGACCGGTCCGCAAGTGACCTTGGTCAGCGCCTCCAATAACGGCACCTCATTTTCTTGAGCCCATTTATAGACCAGAGAAAACAGTAATTCCACACCGGAAGCGCCGGGAACCGCCTCGGCAAAGGGGACTAATTTATCCTCGTCATCTAGCGGAATATGATCCGAACAAATCGCATCAATGGTGCCGTCCATCAAGCCACGCGTAATGGCATCACGGTCTCGTTGACTGCGTAAGGGCGGATCCAAGCGGTAATTACTGTCAAAATAACCAATATCTACATCGCTCAAATGCACATGATTGATGGAAACATCACACGTCACCGGCAGACCCTCAGCCTTGGCTTGACGCACCAACTCAATGCCTTGAGCACTGGACAGACGACATAGGTGTAAACGCACGCCAATACTACGCTGCAATTCAAAGAGCGCATGTAAGGCAATGGTCTCGCTCTGCACTGGAATACCAGCTAAACCGAGACGCGAAGCCACTTCACCACTAGCGGCCACCCCGTTAGCGCTAAGACTGCGTTCGTGCGGCCTTAACCATAAACTGTAATCAAAGCTCTTGGCATATTGCATACATTGCTTCAGTGTACCCAGTTCCGGCAAGGGACGATTCGCTTGTGAAAAAGCCACACAACCGGCACGAGTCAATTCGGCCATTTCGGTGATGCGTTCACCATTTAACCCTACCGTCATCGCACCCAAGGGGTACACATAGGTTTGATTTAATGAGCGGGCACGATGCTTTAGCATCTCGACCAAGCCCGGTTCATCCAAGGTTGGATCGGTATCCGGCGGTAAGACCAGACGAGTCACGCCACCGGATAAGGCGGCCATTAACTCATTTTCCAAGGTATCGCGATGCTCATAACCGGGTTCACGCAAACGCACGGATAAATCCACTAAGCCCGGAATCACCACCAAGCCACTCGCATCAATTACGCGCTCTGCCTCAAAATCCACCGGATCAATGGCGACAATACGCTGACCCGCAATGGCAATATCATGCACCGCATCTAATTTATTTTTAGGATCCAGTAAGCGACCGTTTTTAATTAGAATATTCATTATTCAGAAGCTCCTGCAACAATACTCATCACTGCCATCCGTACAGCAATACCAAAGGTCACTTGATCTAAAATCACGGCCTGCGGCGAATCAGCCACATCGGTGGCAATTTCGACCCCGCGGTTCATTGGCCCAGGGTGCATCACAATCGCATCGTCCTTGGCTAGCGCTAATTTCTCCATGGTCAAACCGTAATTTTTAAAATACTCATGCGATGAAGGTAAAAAGGCACCGCTCATACGCTCATTTTGAATGCGTAACATGATCACCACATCCACATCACGTAAGCCCTCATCCATATCATGATAAATCCGCACCCCCATCGGTGATAAATCACCAGGAATCAAGGTCTGCGGACCAATCACACGAATTTCCGGCACCCCGAGCGTGGTTAAGGCGTGGATATTAGAGCGAGCAACCCGCGAATGCAGCACATCCCCCACAATTGCCACCGTCAAATTACTGAAGTCCTTTTTGAAATGACGAATGGTATACATATCCAATAAGGCCTGCGTCGGATGCGCATGCCTACCATCACCTGCATTGACCACATGAATATGCGGTGCCACATGCTGCGCAATCAGATAAGGTGCGCCACTGGCTTGGTGCCGCACAACAAAAATATCCGCTTGCATGGCGGTCAAATTGGCAATTGTATCTAATAAGGTCTCGCCCTTGGCGGTGGAGGAGACGTTAATATTTAAATTATAAACGTCGGCGGATAAACGCTTAGCAGCAATTTCAAAGGTGGTACGGGTACGGGTTGAGTTTTCGAAAAACAGATTAAAAACGCTTTTACCACGTAATATGGGGACTTTTTTAACCTCACGCTCAGCCAGGGGCACAAAGGTCTCTGCGGTATCAAGAATATGGGTAATCACATCATGCGGTAAGCCCTCGGTGCTGAGCAGATGCACTAATTCACCATGCTTATTTAATTGCGGGTTAGTCATGTTCAACCTCTTTTAAAGCAATATCAAATACATGCTCTTCATCCTGCGACAATACAAAGCGCTGTGTCTTAGGTAAAGTAAATACCTCACCTACCACATCGGGCTGTACCGGTAGCTCCCGCCCACCCCGATCAATTAACACCGCCAAGGCAATGGTGGCCGGACGCCCAATATCAAACAGCTCATTCATTGCGGCGCGAACACTACGACCGGTATATAAAATATCATCCACCAAAATCAGATGCTTATTCGTCACATCAAAAGGCACCGAACTGGGTAGCTTTTGCGTGTGCAATCCAATCCTACGAAAATCGTCGCGGTAGAGGCTGGTATTAATTAAGGCATTGTCCGTCGTAATCGCCAAATCCTGCTTAAGGCGCTGAGCTAACCACGCACCACCTGAATAAATACCGACCAAATGCACCTCATCGGCCGGGTGTGCAGCGATTAACTCAGCAACACCTTGTTTTAAGCGCTGATATAGCTCCTCGGCCTTAGGTAGCTCATCCAAGCTACGCTGCTTCGGCTGCTTAGGGGATCCATTTTGCATGATTATTCCTGAGTTTAAATGATCTAGTTAGCCCGCTATTTTATCACTTAAGAGGCGAGGACATCTAAATGTCGTTGTAAGATAACTGCAGCCGCCACTGCATCATCCTCAGTTGCAAAACGACGTGCTGACTTGGCATCAAACTGCTGATATTGGCGAATGAGATCTTGCGCTTCCATGCTGGAGTACTGCTCCTCAACCAAGACCACCGGCAAGCCATAACGACCATGTAATTGATTAGCAAAACGCCGCGCCCGCGCCGAGGCCTCCTGCTCCTCGCCCGCCAAGGTGAGTGGCAAACCCACCACTAGCTGATCGGGCTCCCACTCACTGAGCAAGGCCTCAATTTGCGCAAAGCGTTGCTGCTTCACTTCCGACTTAATAATGGCAAGCGGTCGCGCCTGCCGTATCAATGAATCACCAATCGCCACACCAATTTTTTTTAAGCCAAAATCAAAGGCTAAAAAACGTATTTCTTGCTTCATCACTTAGGCATGGCCCGCTTGTGTCGACAAATGACTAATATCAATGCCCAAACTGGCTAAGGCAGCCTGATAACAATCGTAGGGTGGTCGCTTAAAAATCAGATCATGGTCTGCCGGCACAGTTAACCAGACATTTTCTCTTAACTCGCGCTCTAACTGACCCTCATCCCAACCGGCATAACCAAAGCAAATAAACACATCCTCGGGGCCCTTGCCAAGTAAATAATCCTGCAACATATCGGAGGAATTACTGATTTGCAAAAGCTCATCCTTGTGGTTGGTCGTACCATCATCGTCAGCAGTTTTCAGCGGTGGATGTAATACAAAGCCACGCATCGGCTGCACCGGGCCACCAAAAAAAATGGTTTTATTGACATAATCGGCCGGCGCTTCCAACTCGAAACGCTCGACTAAATCACTTAACTCAATATCGGTGGCACGATTAACAATCACCCCACCCGCACCCTCGGGCGAATGCTCAAATAAATAAATCACCGTGCCGTTAAATAAATCGGAATCCACACCTGGCATGGCTAATAAAAACTGACCACTTAAGTCGGTAAAATGCTCAACATTGCGCTCGTCGCTTGATGAGTGTTGCTTATCAAAGCTTCCCATTTAAACCTCCACCATCTCAAAATCCACCTTGCGCGCTGCGCATTCGGGACAGATCCAATCATCGGGGATATCCTCCCAACGGGTACCGGGTGCAAGCCCCTCATCAGGGGCGCCTGTCGCTTCATCGTAGACCCAGCCACAAATCAAACACATCCAAGTTCTCATTTAAAACCAGCAAAAATTTATTAAGATAAAGACGCTATGTTCTAATTGTACTGTTAACATTCTAAACTGTTGACTGGAACGGCATATGTTGAGAGGAATTTTCCACTGGATTAAGCGATGACACAAGTAACTAAACGCTTTGCAAACGGTCTTTACGGGATTACGCCTGAGTGGCAGGATCACGCCAAACTGCTGCACGCCATTGAGGCTGCCTGCCGCGGTGGCATGCGGGTTTTACAATGGCGCCAAAAAAAGCTCAGCTATGCCGACTCCTTGGCGCTAGCGTTAGAGGCCAAAGCGATTTGTCACCAATATCAATGCCAATTTTTTGTCAATGACTCAGTGCAACTGGCCCTAGACTGTCGTGCCGATGGGGTACATATCGGTCGTGACGACGGCTCCGTCGAGGCGCTACGTAAAGCGTGCCAAGCACAGGGACAAAGCTTATTCATCGGCGTAAGTTGTTACAATGATATTAATTTAGCGCAGCAAGCGATTAAGGATCAGGTTGACTACTTAGCCTTTGGTGCGCTCTTCCCCTCCTCGGTCAAGCCCGAGGCAGTGGTTGCGTCGTTGGACTTATTTGCGGCAGCCAAAGCCGTGATGCAAGCGCATCAACTAGGGGCCACCGAGCGCCCGGCACTGGTCGGTATCGGCGGCATTGACTGCCATAATGCACGCTCTGTGGTTGAGGCTGGCGCAGATAGCATCGCCGTCATCAGCGGATTATTTGAGAGCGATGAGATTGAAGCAACGGCACGCTACCTTAGTAATTTATTTTAAATGTAAACTATTTAATAGGCATCTTCATGACAACAAATCAAGCTTTATTTGACCGCGCCTGCTTAACTATTCCTGGCGGCGTTAACTCACCTGTGCGTGCATTTAAATCCGTTGGCGGCACCCCGCGCTTTATTGCCAAAGCTGAGGGCGCTTATATGTGGGATGCCGAGGGTAATCGCTTTATCGATTATTTAGGCTCATGGGGTCCAGCCATTGTGGGGCACGCTCACCCCGAGGTGGTTGAAGCGGTACAAGAAGCGGCGGCACGTGGTCTATCCTATGGCGCTCCCACCGAAGCTGAAATTTTACTGGCTGAAAAGATCACCCAGTTGCTTGCCCCAGTGGAAAAAGTTCGCTTAGTCAGTTCCGGCACGGAAGCCACCATGAGTGCGATTCGTTTAGCTCGCGGTGCGACCAATCGCAACAAGATCATTAAATTCGAGGGCTGCTATCACGGTCACTCCGATAGTTTATTGGTAAAAGCTGGCTCTGGCCTACTGACCTTCGGCAACCCCTCTTCTGCCGGCGTACCGGAGGAGTTTGTTAAACACACCTTAGTGCTAGAGTTTAATAATTTAGACTCGGTACGTGCCGCTTTTGAAGCCCATCCAGAGGATATTGCTTGCATTATTGTAGAACCCTATGCTGGCAATATGAATTTAATCAAAGCTAAGGCCGGCTTTTTAGAGGGCTTGCGTAGTTTATGTGATGAGTACGGCGCCCTACTTATCTTTGATGAGGTCATGACTGGTTTCCGTGCCGGTCCTAGAGGAGTACAGGGTATTACTGGGATTATGCCCGATCTTATTACCCTAGGTAAGGTCATCGGCGGCGGGATGCCAGTGGGTGCCTTTGGTGGTCGTGCGGATATTATGGAGCACATTGCACCACTCGGCGCAGTGTACCAAGCAGGCACCCTATCCGGTAACCCAGTCTCAGTTGCCGCTGGTTTAAAAACACTCGAAATCATCACGCGTGACGGCTTCTATGAGCAACTGACTGCGCAAATGGAAAAGATGATCACTGGCTTAGTCGAGGAAGCGAAAAAGGCTGGCGTCACCTTTAGTGCAGATTTTGCAGGCGGCATGTTTGGCCTCTACTTTACGGAAAAGGTGCCGACCAACTTTGCCGAAGTATCCGCCAGCGATCAGGATGCCTTTAATCAGTTCTTCCACCATATGCTAGCGCACGGCGTACACCTTGCTCCCTCAGGTTTTGAGGCAGGCTTTATCTCCGCCGCGCATAATGACGAGGTCATCGAAGAAACGCTACAAGCCGCTCGCGCCAGTTTCCAAA
This sequence comes from Oligella sp. HMSC09E12, assembly GCF_001808505.1. Classification (NCBI taxonomy): domain Bacteria; kingdom Pseudomonadati; phylum Pseudomonadota; class Betaproteobacteria; order Burkholderiales; family Alcaligenaceae; genus Oligella; species Oligella sp. HMSC09E12. Next base: position 301,396 of record NZ_KV793615.1, on the reverse strand, counting down.
AGCTCGCTTAACAAGCAGCCCTCCTAGTAAAAACCCTAGATTTTTTTACTCAAAATCCTCCACCATAAAAGTGGAGGATTAAACTAAGTTACAATGAATGGATTCAGGGGCACCTACTTCGGGTGAACCGAAATTTGTTGTGAGTTTTATGGGAAGTTAAATGGCTGTTAATTTTCATATCCCCAGTCCAGAAGCTATCCATGCAGTACCAGGTGTTGAGATTGGTATTGCATCTGCGGGTATCAAAAAAGCTGGTAAACGCGACTTAACCGTTTTTAAATTCACTCCGGGCACCACGGTTGCTGGTGTGTTTACACGCAATCGCTTTCGTGCGGCACCGGTACTGATTTGCGAATCACGTCTACGCTGCGATAAAGAAATTCGTGCTCTACTGATTAATACGGGCAACGCAAATGCCGGCACCGGTAGTGAGGGTATGGATCGTGCCTTGCAAACATGCCAAGCCTTAGCCAAAGAGCTGGGTCTTGATCAGCACCAGATATTGCCATTCTCCACCGGTGTGATTTTAGAGCCACTACCTCAGGACAAGATCATCGCCGCTATCCCAGCCGCCGTGTCCGATCTGAATAAGCACAACTGGCTACCGGCCGCTTCCAGTATTATGACCACCGACACGGTCCCTAAGATCAGCTCCAAGCAACTTGAAATTAACGGTCGTATCGTCACCGTTACTGGTATTTCCAAGGGCGCAGGGATGATTCGCCCAAATATGGCAACCATGCTGTCCTTTATTGGCACGGATGCCGAGGTTGAGTGTCATTTATTAAAGCAAATCACCACCGAGGTGACGGATAAGTCGTTTAACCGCATCACCATTGATGGTGATACCTCCACCAATGACTCCTTTATTATTGCGGCAACGGGACAAAGTGGTATTGAGATCACCAAAGAAAGTGAGCATTATCAACGTTTTGTTGAGGCCTTAACCGAGATTGCCATCGATCTGGCCCAAAAAATTGTGCGTGATGCCGAGGGTGCGACCAAGTTTATTACGGTTCAGGTCGAGTCCGCCAAAGACCAGGAGGAAGCCTTAAAAGTGGCTTACTCCATCGCACAATCCCCCTTGGTCAAAACCGCTTTTTTTGCCAGTGACCCGAATTTAGGTCGAATCCTGGCGGCCATTGGCTATGCCGATATTGCTGATTTAGACACCTCCACGATCAATTTATGGTTGGGCGATGTGTTGGTAGCCAGCAATGGCGGGCGCCATCCGGACTATGTTGAGGCAGATGGTGATCGTGTGATGCGAGAGCCTGAGATCGTCGTACGGGTAGCCTTAAATCGCGGTGAAGCCAGCGAAACGGTCTATACCTGCGACTTCTCCTACGATTATGTAAAAATTAATGCGGAGTACCGCACCTAAGCAAGCAAATATGTTTGCGCAACATCCACGGCGGCGCCCCTTGCTTAAGGGAGCGCCGTTTTTTACATAGTAAGCGACAAAGCGTACGTCAAACACCACAAAAAAGCACAAAATCCTGCTAAATCATTGACAGATAAGTGGTTTTATGGGAAAATTTGCAGCTTAGCTCAAACTTTTCTGGTAGATCCAGTGATTCTACAGAGCCTCGATGTACTGACATTAGGCATAGAGCTAAGACTATCAGTTTATTAATCAATTTATTTTGAGGTTAAGTCACAATGTATGCGGTCATAAAAACCGGCGGCAAGCAGTATCGCGTGAGCCCCGGCCAAAAACTTAAGGTAGAACAGATACCTGCAGACATCGGGCAAGAAATCTCTTTAGACCAGGTACTATCCGTTGGCGAAGGTGAATCACTCAAAGTGGGTTCTCCTTTAGTTGAGGGTGCTACTGTTACAGCTAAAGTTCTTGCGCACGGTCGTCACGATAAAGTTAAAATTTTCAAGATGCGTCGTCGTAAGCACTACAGAAAGACTCAAGGGCATCGTCAAAATTTCACCGAGATCGAAATCTCAGCGGTTAATGCTTAATTAGCTTATTCGCTTTTTTTACAGGAGTAAATCATGGCAACCAAAAAAGGTGGCGGTAGTACGCGAAACGGCCGCGACTCACAGGCGAAACGCCTAGGTGTTAAAGTATTCGGTGGTCAAACAGTTCCGGCTGGTTCTATTATTGTTCGTCAACGCGGTACTCGCTTTCATGCAGGTGACGGCGTAGGTATGGGCAAGGACCACACGCTCTATGCCTTAGTGGATGGACAGGTTCAGTTCACTAGCAAAGGCGCTTTGAAAAAGCCAACTGTACAAGTCATCGCTGCTGAGTAGTTTTAAGCTCAACTAGCCTTAGCTTTACACAGCTTTTACACAGTGATAACGCCGTTTACTTTTAACGTAAGCGGCGTTTTTTATTGTGATTAACATCACACCGTGCATAACGCCTCCAGCCTATCAACACAAGCACTGCAATACGCTACACTATAAGCAGCAGCTATTTTTTATAATTACACCACAATCATTACGATGAAATTTGTAGATGAAGTTACGATTGAAGTCATTGCCGGTAAAGGTGGTAATGGCTCAGCCAGTTTTAGACGCGAAAAGTTTATCCCCAAAGGCGGGCCAGATGGGGGCGATGGCGGCCGCGGCGGCAGCATTTTTGCCTTGGCGGATCGCAATCTTAATACCCTAATCGATTACCGCTATGCCCGTTTGCACCGTGCCAAAAACGGTGAAAACGGTCGTGGCTCGGATCAATACGGCGCCGGTGCCGATGATATTATTTTAAAGGTACCCGTGGGCACCGTAATTTATGATGCAGAAACCGGTGAGCAGCTATTTGACTTGGATCGGCATGGCGAGAAAGTCACGCTAGCGCAAGGCGGTGCCGGCGGTTTGGGTAACTTACACTTTAAATCGAGCACTAATCGTGCACCACGGCAGTTCACCTACGGTAAGCCGGGCGAGCATAAGCACTTACGGATGGAGCTTAAGGTCTTAGCGGATGTGGGCTTACTCGGTTTACCTAATGCTGGTAAATCCTCTTTTATTGCCAAAGCCTCGAATGCCAAGCCCAAGATCGCTGATTATCCCTTTACCACACTGTATCCTAATCTCGGTATGGTGCGTACCTCCGCCTCTCGTAGCTTTGTCATTGCCGATATTCCAGGCTTAATTGAGGGCGCTTCTGAGGGTGCTGGCTTAGGTCATTTATTCCTCCGTCATTTAGCCAGAACACGAGTATTACTGCATATTGTCGATATTTACACGATGGACCCCGATATTGATCCGGTGGCCAAAGTGGCGGCTGATATTGAGGCGATTGCTGCTGAATTAAAGCTCTATGATGAGGCGCTGTATCACAAACCACGCTGGTTAGTGTTAAATAAAGCCGATATGGTTGAAGATGCCGAGCAATTCAAACAAGCACTGTGTCAACACATCGGCTGGGAAGGTCCGGTATTTACCATTTCTGCCTTAAGCGGTGAAGGTACAGAGCAGCTAATCTATGCACTCCAGGATTTTGTAGATGAGGTCAAGGCCGCTGAAAACTACGCTGCCGATAAGGCTGCCGGTGTGCTGACGCATGATGACCCACGCTTTGATCCAAACCGTCAGGCGGCAGAAGCTTTAGAAGACGATCCTCGTTTTAGTAACGTTGCAGAGCAAAACGCTAGCAAGCTTGAGCCACGCTACGATCCGCATTCGCCCGCCTATGATCCACGCCTAGACCCTAATCATCCGCTCTATGATCCGCGCATTGATCCCGATGATCCTAATGCCTAAGTAGCGCGTTGGTGCATGGAAAAATGATAAGATAGCAGGCTTAAGTAGATTTTTCTTAAGCCTGTTGTCACTTAAGCAACCCTAATGTAGAACGTCTTATTCCCCATGTCAGAACTTCATCAAACCGCCTTAGTTAAAGATGCCAAACGAGTTGTCATCAAAATCGGCTCCTCGCTCCTAACGAATAATGGCAAGGGCATCGATAGCCGAGAAATTGCCCGTTGGGCCGCCCAAATTGCGCATCTGCATCAAGCTGGGCAACAGGTGATACTGGTTTCCAGCGGCGCCATTGCCGAAGGGATGGCGCGTCTAGGGTGGGCTCAGCGACCTAAGCTAGTGAATCAATTGCAGGCAGCCGCCGCAGTCGGTCAAATCGCCCTAGCCCAAGCCTATGAGACGGCCTTTAATGAATACGGCATCCAAACCGCACAAGTCCTCTTAACGCATGAGGATTTAGCGGACAGACACCGCTATTTAAACGCTCGTTCAGCGCTTAATACCCTATTAGAATTAAACGTGATCCCTATTATTAATGAAAATGACACGGTGATTACCAAGGAAATTCGCCTGGGTGATAATGACACGCTGGGTGCCTTGGTGGCGAATTTACTTGAAGCTGAGGTCTATGTGATTTTGACCGACCAAGAGGGTCTCTATGACAGTGACCCGCGTAAAAATAGCAATGCCCAGTTTATTCACCGTGCCGAAGCGGGTGATCCAGCCCTTGAAAAAATGGCCGGTGGTGCTGGTACGCACGTGGGTACCGGCGGCATGCTGACCAAGGTACTGGCAGCCAAGCGCGCGGCTCGTAGCGGCGCCCATACCATTATTGCCAGCGGCCATGTGGACAATCTACTCCCGCGCTTAATGCAGGGCGAGTCCATTGGCACCGAGCTATTAGCTAAAATCCCCATCCTCTCAGCACGTAAGCAATGGCTGGCAGCGCATTTACATGTGAGTGGCTATTTGGTGCTAGATGAGGGTGCCATTCAAGCCCTGACCCGCCAGGGTAAAAGCCTGCTACCTATCGGTATCACCGAGGTACGGGGCGACTTCGGACGGGGCGACCTCGTGGCCTGTATCGATCAGGAGGGTAATGAATACGCCCGTGGTCTGGTTAGTTACAGTGCAGAAGATGCGCGGAAGATTATTGGTAAGCCGAGTTCACAGATTGAAAGCATTCTGGGTGCGGTGACCGCCACCGATATGATTCACCGCGACCATATGATTATTCATCACTAACTAGCTTCACAGCTCAGCTACAGCTCAATCAAGGCGCCCACAGGCGGCGGGCGCCTTCTAAAGCACACGCTTCAATCAACCCGTATTGCGTAAACCAGTGGCAATGCCATTAATCGTCATCAACACCGAACGGGCAATACTACCACGCTCGGCGGCGCTCTCAGCCGTATCCTCGCCCACTTCACGCAAACGATGTAGTAGCTTCACTTGCAGATAGTTCAAAGGATCGACGTAAAGAAAACGCTCCTGTAAAGCATTTTTAAGATTGGTATTATCAGCCAATAAATCGTGCTGCACTACCTCTTTAAAATAGCTTAAGGTTAAAGCGAGCTCTTTTTCTATCTGGCTAAATACCGCCTCTCGTAGTGCCTTATCCTGCACCAAGGTGCTGTACTGACGACCGATGGCGATATCGGTTTTGGCCAAGACCATTTCCATATTAGATAAGAGGGTATTAAAGAAAGGCCATTCCTGCGCCATGTTACGCAATAGTTGCAGTCGTTCTGCGCGCGACCATGCCCGATAGTCATGCCCCTCCGCATCTACCATCCCCTCTTCAATAAAGGCTTGTAGTGCCGTACCCATACCGTACCAACCTGGAATCATTAAACGACACTGTGCCCATGAGAAGGTCCATGGTATCGCACGCAAGTCCTCAATCCGGTGCCCAGCCTTACGGGAGGCGGGACGAGAGCCGATATTTAACTCGGCAATTTGACGCACGGTGGTACTCTCAACAAAGTAGTTTGCAAAGCCCTCGGTGCCATAAACTAGCTCACGATAGGCTTTTTCCGAGCACGTGGACATAAACTGCACCACCGCATGATAACCTCGCTCTGCGCAAGCCTTTGCATCTAAGGCGCAGGCCTCCTCACCAGTTTGCGCCGCGTTTTTACTTAATAAACTGGCTTGCAAGGTGGCAGTCACAATCTGCTCCAAGTTCCACAAACCGGTTTGAGGTGTTTTATACTTAAACTGAATCACCTCACCCTGTTCGGTTAGGCGAATCTTACCCTGCACAGTACCTGCTGGTTGCGCCAAAATCGCTTCATAAGTTGGACCACCACCACGACCGACAGAACCGCCGCGACCATGAAACAAGCGTATGGCCACACCATGCTTTTTAAAGACCTCTACCAAGGCTAATTCCGTTTCATAGAGCGACCAGTTGGAGGTTAAATAACCACCGTCTTTATTGCTGTCGGAATAACCTAGCATCACCTCTTGTATGCCGCCCTGCGACTCCATAATGCGCTGCTTGACCCATGGAATGGAAAGCCATTGGTCCATAATCTTTGCGCCCGCTTGTAGATCAGGAATGGTTTCAAAAAGCGGTACTACAATTAAGCCTTCATTGGCCTTAAAAGGGAGCAACTCGCCCTGAGCATCCATGGCCACAGGCAATAAACCGGTTTCTTGCTGTAATAACAAGAGCTCAAGCATATCGCTGAGCGTCTCGGTATGGGAGACAATGCTTTGGGTAATGGCACGATAGCCGTACTGCTGACGAATCGCCGCTGCGGTTCGCAAAATCTCTAATTCACGCTCGGTCTCTTCGCTATATTCCTGCCAAGCAGCCACTAAAGGACGAATCTCCGCTAATTCCTTAAGTAAAAGCTCGCACTTTTGCTCCTCACTCAACTCGCTATAAATGAGCTTTTTACCGTTAAACCGCACCCCGGCACGCAAAAACACCTCTTCTAACACACGTTCATGCACATCGGAGCTTTGACGCAAGTCAATGGTGGCCAAGTGAAAGCCAAAGACATTGACCGCATAAATTAAATTTTTTAAACGCAGATCGGTTACCCGCGCCGCATGATAGGTATTTAAGGAATTGGCGACGATAGTTAAATCATGCAAAAACTCCTCGGCACTTTCATAGACACGCCCAAACTCTGCCTGCGCTAGGCTAATTTGCCCATTGCTCAGGCGCTTAGCCGTTGCTGCCAAACGCGCATACATACCAATCATGGCTCGACGATAGGGTTCATCCTCACGATGCGGTGAGCGGTCATGGCTACGTTCAGCCAATTCACGCAACTCCTCCGAGGCTGGGGCAAAGGCTTCACTTAAGGACAACTCAGTACCCAAGGCATGTACTTCGGCTAAATAATGATTAAAAATTGTTGCCGCCTGCTTGGAAATCGCCATTTTTAAGGTATCGGCATTGACAAAGGGATTACCGTCACGGTCACCACCGATCCAAGAGCCCATGCTCAAAAAGCGCGCAACCTTTGTGCTATCAACCTTAACATCCTTGCTCAGGTACTTATACATCTTGCTGTAAAGCTGTGGTATCACCTGCAGGAAAGTGGAGTTATAAAAATTCAGCGCATTATCAATTTCATCGGCAACGGTCAGCTTATCAAAGCGCAGCATACGCGTATACCACAACAATTGAATCTGCCCCAAAATACGCTCCGCAATAGCTTCCTTTTGGCGCGGCTCATCAATAAGATGATACTCACGTAGGGAGTCGGAAATGACTTGATGACGATCCAAGATACTTTTACGCTGTACCTCCGTAGGGTGTGCGGTCAGTACCGGTACAATATTTAATTCATCCAAATAATCATAAACCGTCTGGCTTGATACGCCGGCCTCATTTAAACGCGCTAAGGTCACGCTTAAACCATGCATATTGGGTCTATCCACTTGGTGGTCCAAATGGTCCAAACGCCGCTGCAATCTATCCTCGGCAATATTGGATAAGTGCATAAAATAGCTAAAGGCACGACTTAAGGACTTTAACTCCTGATCGCTTTTTTGATTGATTTCATCAATCAAGGACTGCATGACTTCCTGCTTTTTCGCCTCATCGCCCGTCTGCTCAACCACCGTTCGACGTACACTCACGGCTTGACGGCGCAGATTCTCAATCTGCTCAAATAAAGCTTGACCCTCGGATTCCTGAATACTTAAACCTAATAGGCGCCCCAAGAAACGAATATCATTTTGCAGCTCCTGATATAAGATCTCGCTTGACTGCTTGGCGCCCTCATGCTGTGTCTGAATTTCCTGTTGTGCAAGCATGCTACGCTACTCCTAATTGATTTTTCATCTAAACGAAAAAAAGAGCGATACACCCATGCGGTGACCGCTCCCTAGCCTACGCTAATCCTCAAAAACCAAGCTTCAAGGCCTTGATTAAGGTCTAGCGTCTGCGCTCTACCTGAGAGACATCCCTAACCGCACCGCGGTCCGCCGAGGTGGCCAACGCGGCATAGGCACGAAGCGCTTGCGATACATAGCGCTCACGTTGCAGTGGCTTCCAGGCATCCGCACCACGCGCTTCCATACGCTCGCGTCGCGCTGCTAATTCCTCATCACTGATGGCTAAGCGGATGGTGCGATTCGGAATATCGATCTCGATGCGATCGCCCTCTTCTACTAAGCCAATATTGCCACCTTCTGCCGCTTCTGGTGAAGCATGGCCAATCACCAAACCAGAGGAACCGCCGGAGAAGCGACCATCCGTCAACAACGCTGCCTTAGCGCCTAAGCCCTTAGACTTAAGGTAGGAGGTGGGATACAGCATCTCCTGCATACCGGGCCCGCCCTTAGGACCCTCATAGCGAATAATCACCACATCGCCCGCTTTGACCTGATCGCCTAAAATGCCCTCAGTTGCCGCATCCTGACTCTCAAAAATTACCGCTTTACCGGTAAAGGTTAAAATACTTTCATCCACGCCGGCCGTTTTAACAATACAACCGTTAGGGGCTAAATTGCCATAGAGGACGGCTAAGCCACCATCCTGCGAATAGGCATGCGCCTTGTCACGAATACAACCAGCAACACGATCGGTATCCAGCTGCTCATGGTAGTTATTTTGACTAAAGGCCTTGACCGTACGTACACCACCGATACCAGCACGGTAGAACTTCGCCGCTTCCTCGCTACAGCTCTCCGACATCACATCCCAGCGCTGTAAGACATCCGCCAGATCCTGGCCTGCCACGTGCTTTGCTGTGGTATCCAACAAACCGGCACGATTTAATTCCGCCAAAATACCAATCACACCACCGGCACGGTGTACATCCTGCATATGATATTGCGAGGTTGCTGGTGCCACTTTACAGAGGCAAGGCGTATGACGCGAGATGCGATCAATGTCCTTCATGGTAAAGTCCACTGCTGCCTCTTGCGCTGCCGCTAAAATATGTAAAACCGTATTAGTTGAACCGCCCATGGCCACATCAAGGGTCATGGCATTTTCAAAGGCCGCCTTGGTCGCAATACCACGCGGCAAGGCTGAGCTATCGTCATTTTCATAATAGCGCTTGGTCAATTCCATGATTTTACGACCAGCCTCTAAGAACAGCTCCTTACGTGCTGCATGGGTTGCTACGATCGAGCCATTACCCGGTAGGGCTAGGCCCAAGGCCTCGTTTAAACAGTTCATGGAGTTAGCAGTAAACATACCGGAGCACGAACCACAGGTAGGACAGGCATTTTGCTCAACCAAGGCCGTTTCTTCATCAGACACCTCAGGATCGCCTGCCTTAATCATGGCATCCACTAAGTCAAGCTTAATCACCTGCTCACCACTTGCCGCCGCAGGCATCTCGCCCGCTTCCATCGGACCGCCAGAAACAAAGACGGTAGGGATATTTAAGCGTAAGGCCGCCATCAACATCCCGGGGGTGATTTTGTCGCAATTCGAGATACAAACCATGGCATCAACACAATGCGCATTAATCATATACTCGACGGAATCAGCGATTAGTTCGCGCGATGGTAATGAGTACAACATACCATCATGCCCCATGGCAATCCCGTCATCCACGGCAATGGTATTAAACTCCTTGGCGATACCACCGGCCGCCTCAATCTCACGAGCCACTAATTGACCCATGTCCCTTAAGTGGACGTGACCCGGCACAAACTCAACAAATGAGTTAACCACAGCAATAATCGGTTTGCCGAAGTCCTTGTCCTGAATACCGGTGGCGCGCCATAGTGCACGCGCACCCGCCATATTACGCCCATGGGTGGAGGTTTTAGAACGATAAGCAGGCATGGCTATCTCCTTAGTAATAAATTAATTGTCTCGCTCAATGGCAAAGCGAGCTAATTGAAGGAGTGACTGTTTAAAAATAGAATCGGGGAAATCGGCAATCGCCTCTTCGGCTAACCTAGCCTCACGCTCTGCCAAGGCACGGGTGTATTGCAAAGCATCCGTCGACTGAATGGCAACGGCTACCTCGGCAAAATTCGCATCACCCGTCTCAATGGCATCGCGAATCAGTTTAACTTGCGCCGCATCACCTACTTCCATCACACGAATTAGGGGCAAGGTTGGCTTACCCTCACGTAAATCATCACCGACGTTTTTGCCAAGCGCCTCGGCATCACCAGAATAATCCAGCACATCATCAATCAACTGGAAGGCGGTACCCATATGGCGACCATACGCAGCAGCCGCCTCTCTTAGCTCAGCGGACACATCGCAAATAATCGCGCCAATCTCGGCTGAAGCCTCAAACAGCTTGGCTGTTTTGTAGCGCACCACCTGCATATAACGCTCAACCGAGACGTCCGGATCATGAACATTGAGCAGCTGCAGCACCTCGCCCTCAGCAATCACCGTGGTAGCTTGGGAAAGCACTCGCAAAATCTCCATGCGGTCCACCGACACCATCATCTCAAAAGAGCGTGAGTATAAGTAATCACCCACTAGCACACTGGCGGCATTACCAAAGACGGCATTCGCCGTTTCCCGACCGCGACGTAGATCGGACTCATCTACCACATCATCGTGTAATAAGGTTGAGGTATGAATAAACTCCACCGTTGCTGCCAATAAATGATGATCCTGAAACTCCTGCTCTCTCGGCTGATAGCCCAGTGCATTGGCAATCATCAGCACCAAGGCCGGGCGCAGTCGCTTGCCACCGGAACCGATAATATACTCACCAACGGTGCGAATCATCACGACTTCTGAATTCAAATAGGAACGTATAACGAAGTCAACTGCTGCCATATCCTGCGAGATAGGACTTAAAATCTGCGTAGCGCTCAAGACTCTTCCTGATAATTTAAAATTAAATCAAAAACTTTATTGAATGATAAACAAGTAAGGACCGCCTGTATGCTTTTTTATCGCAACTCGGCTGCGCTGCCTACCCCTCAATAAAATCTTTGAAATTAAAATCATTCTATTATAGGGGAAATTTTGCCATTTTAAAAATTAGCGGTGCTAATCTTGTAGCCATCCCTTCAAATTATCATTGTATAGCCCAAGATTTTATATTTTATGACGAAGCACAAAAAACTTAAGAAAGCACTCAATGAGCCACACCACGCTCACACCGATGAAAGCACGCCCAGTTTGCCAGAGTTGATGCAAACAGCGCATCAGGTGTTATTACAATTACAAGCGTGGTTACCGCCCACCCCACCAGCGACCGATTGGAATGCGATTGCTTATCGTTGGCGGCGCAAGGGCAATACGGCCTGGTTAGCACCCATTTATAAGATCGACACCATTGAACCGGTTGATTTATTGCATATTGAGCGTCAAAAGGAAATTTTAGAACGTAATACCCGTATGTTTGTACAAGGCAAACCAGCGAACAATGTCTTAATGACCGGCACTCGCGGCACGGGCAAAAGCTCCTTAGTGCGCGCCATGCTGAGCCAATTTGCCGATGCGGGCTTACGCTTAATCGAAATTGATAAGGATGATTTAGCTGATCTCAGTGAAATTGCCGATCTGGTACGTGAACGTGCCGAGCGCTTTATCATTTTCTGCGATGACTTATCTTTTGAGCAGGGTGAATCGGGCTACAAGGCTTTAAAATCTATTTTAGACGGCTCCATCGCCGATAGTGCCGACAATTTACTGATTTACGCCACCTCCAATCGACGTCATTTGATGCCCGAATATCACACGGAAAATCTAGAGCACAGTAGCGGACCACAGGGTGAGATTCATCCGGGCGAAGCAGTGGAGGAGAAAATCTCACTCTCCGAGCGCTTTGGTATCTGGCTATCATTCTATCCATTTAGCCAAGACCAATACTTAGCCATTGTCAGATACTGGCTACAACAAATGGGCTGCCCACAGGAGCACATCGAAGCAAGCCGCACCGAGGCCTTACAATGGACGCTTGAGCGTGGCTCACGTTCCGGTCGGGTGGCACGGCATTTTGCCCGTGATTGGACCGCTCGACACCTAAAAGACTAGTCGATGATATTCACTTATTCTTGCGGGAGCGCCTATGTCTGCAACCAAACCCTTTCTGAATGTCGCTGTCGGTGTATTAATTAATGCCGCCGGTGAGGTGTTATTAGCTCAACGACCTAGGGATAAGTCCTGGCCCGACTGGTGGGAGTTTCCAGGCGGCAAAATCGAAACCGGGGAAACGGCACTCGCAGCCCTTGGGCGCGAACTGAAGGAGGAGCTGGGTATTCAAATCACCACAGTAAGCCCATGGGTATGCTATGACTATGAATATCCTAAAACCCGCGTCCGCTTAGCCTTTTTCCTTGTCACTGCCTGGGACGGTGAGCCTAAAGGCATTGAGGGTCAACAGGGTGTACGCTGGTTTAAAGCCGAGGATGCGGCCACCTTGGATAAGCTACTCCCCGCCTCAATTGCACCCTTGCGCTGGTTAAGTGAGCTTTCTGCCTTATATGCGATTAGCCCCGCTTGGCATCCGGAGAGTGATCCCGAGGAGCTAAGCCAATACGTGGCACAGGCAATTCAACGAGGCGTGCGCTTATTTCAGTTCCGTCAGCCCCAATGGCCAACGGGGACTGCTTGCCCTAAGCTAAAGCGACTATTTGAGCATATGCTGGCACTTTGTCATGCTCAAGGGGCCAAATTACTCATTAATAGCGTGCACCCCAAGGCCTGGTGGGCAGCGGCAGATGGCGTACAACTACGCGCCGCTGATGCCATCCTGCTTGAAGAGCGTCCCCTGGCAGAGAGCAAACTACTCGGCGTTTCCTGCCATCATCTCGGCGATATCCTAAATGCACGGCGATTGGCGGCGGATTTTATGCTCCTAGGGCATGTACTAGCTAGTAGCAGTCATCCAAATGAGGCCGCCATGGGGTGGCACAAATTTGCCGAACTGGCCGCCCAAGCCTCCCGTCCCGTCTATGCCATTGGGGGATTGCGTCCTACTGATCTGGAAGTTGCCCAAGCGCATCATGCCCATGGGATTGCAGCAATTAGTGCCTTTAAACTATCGCAATAACAGCCAGTTTAGCCATTTACCCTAAAAAGAAGACGCTGCAGAGAAAATCAAGCCGCCGATAGTCATCATTGTCCTTTTACTTAGACAAAGCAACGTCCTCAGCGTATAATATGCAGATAAAATACATAATATAATAATTGTCTTAGGAGTCTACTATGCTGCAAATTCATGCCCCGGGACCCAAGCCTTCGGCACCGCACCCTATCCTGAATATGGGATTCAGGATCTTTTTTGCGAGTGGTGCCCTCTTTGCGATCATCACCATGTTCCTGTGGATATTTGTTTTTACCGGGAAACTAAGCTTAGCTGCTCAGATATTTCATCCCTTTTATTGGCATGCGCATGAGATGTTTTATGGTTATACCATGGCCATTGTGGCAGGTTTTTTACTGACCGCAGTACAAACATGGACCGGTGTCACCATGCCCTATGGCTATCGCTTACTCGGCATCTTTGCGCCGTGGGCTGTGGCACGTTGTTTATGGGCAGTAGTCGCTTTTAATCCCGGCCAAGCCATCAGTTACAGCATGATGGTGATTGCTTTTATAGCGGATATGAGCTTTATGATTTTAATGTGCTATACCGTTGTGCGGGCAGTACTTAAAGTAAAGCAAAAGCGCCAAGCCGGTATTGTAGCCAAGATTCTGCTGCTCACGCTCAGCAACGCACTTTGTTATCTTGCAATCTTCAATGGCAATATTGAATTAATGCGCATTGGTATTTACTTAGGTTTTTACCTCCTGATTGCCCTCGTACTCACCGTTGGTCGTCGGGTCACGCCCTTTTTTATTCAAAAGGGTTTAAGCTACGACAATCCAACGATTGAACTGAGTATCCGCAATTCCAAAACGCTAGATAGCTTGAGTTTAGTGTTTTTCCTAGCCTTTATGATCTTTGATATCTTTTTCCCTAACCCCATCTTGGTCAGCGTCAGCGCAATCGCTACAGCGGTAGTGAATCTTATCCGTTTAAGGGGTTGGTATCACCCTGCCATTTGGACCAAACCCTTGCTCTGGTCACTTTTTCTGGGCTTCATTGGCATGTGTATTGGCTTAGTACTCTATGCCTTGCACTACTTATTTCATCTTGGCACGCATAGTATTGCAGTGCATGGTCTGGCCCTTTCTGGTATCGGCATGATCACCATCGCCATGATTTCTCGCGTTTCTTTAGGGCATACGGGGCGCAATATTCATCAACCACCTAAAACCGTACCGTGGCTTTTCATGTTGATGGTAATCGCTTTTCTCGCACGCGTTATCTTGCCGCTCTTTAGTATGGATCACTATATAATGTGGATTATGATTGCTCAGACCGCTTGGATTATTAGCTTTGCCTTATTCTGTGTGAGTTATATTCCAATACTTTGCAAAAATCGTGTTGACGGTCTTTTTGGGTAATCTACATCATTTTAAATAAAGAAAAGCTGAGACGATGCGCTTAACTACCTATAGTGATTACGCTTTACGCTGTCTGATCTTCTTGGCTATCCAAGAAGATCAAGAGAAATTGCTGAATATTAAAAATATTGCCGAGGAATTTGAGATCTCGCAAAACCACTTAACAAAAATTATCCACCAATTAGCGACCATTGGCTACATTGAAAGTGTCCGTGGTCGTAACGGCGGCATTCGCTTAGCTAAATCACCCGCCAGTATTAATTTAGCTGAGGTGATTAAGCAGACCGAGGTGGACTTTAACCTGGTCGAATGCTTTGCCCCCTTGGATAAGGAGTTATTCTTTAGGCCACAGCGCCAGGGGCAAGCGCTAGCAACAACTGAGCTAACGGCGAGCCACTGCAAGATTTCACCACGCTGTCAACTGAAACGCATCTTTTTTGAGGCTACGCAAAGCTTTTTAAATGTGCTTAATCAATATACCTTGGCAGATGTGATTAGTAATAAAGCTGAGCTTAGGGGTCTACTCGCCAGCTAAGCCGCCTGGGCGACCAATCAAGCCAGCGTAGACAAGCGTATTACGCCTCAATGCGTTCAGCGCCAACGCGTCGTCTTTAGCACCCCAAAAAAAGAAAAGGGACTGATGGCTTCAATCGCTTTACATCAGTCCCTTCATCGTTTAGCTTAAGCCGCTTTTCTGGTCTTTAGCCAATACCACATAATCGCGATAATAATCACGACACCCAGTACGCCCATCAGCGGATACACGGAACCCACTAATCTACCAAAGCCGAACTGACTTAAAACCACCCCAACCACAGTACTTAGCACTGCGATCACACGGAATTTACTGCTATTAGGAGCAGCCCAGCGTGAGGCGAAAGCAAAGAACATGCCCACCGCCGTACTGTAAATCATCGCAAACAGCGCAGCCACGGTAACATAGCCTAACAGCGGGTGCATTTGAGAAGAGAGTAAGAGGGTCGGCACTTCAATCGCATGCAATTTATCAATATTAAGATACAGCGCAATATTGAGGAATACGATTAAAACACCTAGACCTAAACCACCTATAATACCCCCTTGACCAGCAGCACTTTCCGATTTGGTCATACCGCCAATCACGGCTAACATAGGGAAACCCACGCCCACGTTAAAAGCGGCATAAAGCACGCCACTCATAAACCAACTAGGCACCTCCCAACCCAGTAAGTTAATCACACTAAATTGCTCGGCATGCAGGTCTTGCGCTGATACATCAAAGGTACCATTAAAAACAGCATACGCCATCACCGATAAAATCACCAGTAACAAAAAGGGAATCACTGCACTGATTAAATAAATGATGCTTTTCAGGTTCAGACATAGCGTTAATACAACCGCTAGCGCCATCACAATTGAGCCCGTCAACCTATCCCAACCGAACTGCTGCGCAAAGGTGGAACCTGCCCCTGCCAACATAATCACGCCAACGCCAAAGAGGAAAAATATCAATAAATAATCCACTAAGGCACCGCCGGTACTACCGAATAAACGAGCCAACACCTGATGATGTGATTTAGCCTGCATTCTGGAACTGATCTGAGCAATTTGCATACCGACAAAGGCAAATAAAAAGGCCGCTACCAATGAGCCACCTATACCCCATGCCCCATAGCCGGTAAAGAATTCAATCACCTCGCGACCCGAGGCAAAACCACCACCAATAACGACCGACATATACGCCATCGCAATTAAAAACTTCTGTTTCATATGGATCTCCTATGTATCTCCTATCCACGTATGGATTTTTTGTGCAACCTAAGCTAACCCCTTGTGCTCACACAAGGGGTTTCATAAACAATATAAAAAAGCTTAATAACGCGAAATATCTAAGCCCTGAATGCTGATTTCTGGCGTTTTATTAGCCAGTAAATGCGCTGATAACTGGGCCGAACCGCAGGCCATGGTCCAACCTAAGGTACCGTGACCGGCATTAATAAAGAGATTAGGATACTTCGTTTTACCAATGATCGGTGTGCAGTCAGGGGTTTTGGGTCTTAAACCTGTCCAGAACGAGACGTCACCACTTAAGTCACCGCCTTCAGGATAGAGATCCTGGCAAATCATTCTTAAGGTGGCTTCACGCTTCGGATTGAGGCTGTAATCAAAACCACGTAATTCAGCCATACCACCGATACGGATGCGATCATCAAAGCGGGTGACCGCAACTTTATAGGTTTCATCCAATACCGTAGATACCGGTGCCATTTCAGGATTGGTGATAGGTACGGTGATTGAGTAGCCCTTCATCGGGTAGATCGGCGCATTTAAACCTAATGGCTTAATAAACTGTGGTGTAAAAGAACCTAAGCAAACCACATAGTGATCTGCCGTTTCCTTTTTGCCATTAATAATCACGCCCTTGATGGCACCACGTTCTAATTCAAAACGCTCTAATTTTTGCTCAAAGCGAAATTCGACGCCGAGCTCCTTGGCTTTTTCTGCTAATTTCGTGGTAAATTTCAAGCAATCACCCGTTTGGTCACCGGGCAGTCGTAAACCGCCGGCAATCTTGTGTGAGACCTTGGCCAAGGCAGGCTCCACCCGTGCCACACCCTGCGTATCCAGGAGCTCATAGGCGACGCCCATTTCCCGTAGCACTTCAATATCCTTGGCTGCCGCATCGACCTGCTTTTGCGTACGGAACAGCTGCAAGGTGCCTAGTTGGCGCTCATCAAAGTGAATATCAATTTCTTGACGTAGCTTATCCATCACGTCACGACTATATTCTGAAATCCGTACTAAGCGCTCCTTATTAATCGCATAATCCTTGGCATTACAATGCATCAGCATTTGCCACATAAAGCGATACTGACTCATATCCAAGGTCGGCTTAATGGCTAAGGGCGCATGCTCTTCCATCAGCCACTTAAGGGCTTTTAAAGGAACCCCAGGGGCGGCCCAAGGGGTTGAGTAACCCGGCGAGATTTGTCCCGCATTTGCATAGCTGGCCTCGTGAGCCACCTGTGATAAGCGCTCAATAACGGTTACTTTAAAACCCTCACGAGCTAAATAATACGCGGTGGTGGTACCAATAACACCAGCACCTAACACTATCACATGCATTGATTGACTCCTACTGTCTTTTTCTGCCGCTACCGGCAAACCTGTATAAATGACGTTACGCTGACCGTGTGCCTAAGCCATCAGCAAGTACTTGCAGTACGCAAAACCTTGCTAAAGACACGCACACCAAAGCCCACGATCAACAAATCGTTGTGCGAAAGCTGATGCGAGTTTCCAGTAACGGTCTGTAACTAGCAAAGTATAATGCTCGCGCGCATGCTTGGCAAGGCACGTAGCCTATGGCGCCACATCACACCCAGCAGGCTGCGATTAAACCCTGTGGACGTGCTTTTATTCACGCTCAGTAAGGTACGCTGCCCCATCTAAAAGGCCATCCAGATCATCAGGATTATCCACCTTCATTTTGA
Source organism: Oligella sp. HMSC09E12 (assembly GCF_001808505.1). Classification (NCBI taxonomy): domain Bacteria; kingdom Pseudomonadati; phylum Pseudomonadota; class Betaproteobacteria; order Burkholderiales; family Alcaligenaceae; genus Oligella; species Oligella sp. HMSC09E12. Next base: position 283,342 of record NZ_KV793615.1, on the reverse strand, counting down.
AAATCCAATGGCCATATGCGTCATCATTGATTAAATTTGGCTCAGCATCTAAGGCCTCGTTAAACTCAATAATTTCACCCGCTACCGGCGCATAAATATCTGAGGCGGCTTTAACCGATTCTACTACCGCAGCCACTTCCTTAGCCGCGAGCTTTTTACCCACTTCCACTTCACCAACAAAGACGATATCACCTAATTGCTCTTGTGCATGGTCGGTGATGCCTACAATATAAGCATCACCCTCTGCCTTAATCCACTCATGCGTTGGCAGGTACTTACGATCATTAGGTAAAGACATAATTTCTCCTTAACAACGTAGCGTCCGAGGCTTAGTCCATGGACGCTTAACATTCAAACAATCTAACAAGGGATTTTAAAGCAATTCGGCCGCTTCGTGGCATTCCTTTCAAGGACTGCACATCAAATCAATACAGCCATTGATTAGCTGCCACGCCCTTGCTGATATTTAAAATAATTAACAGAAAATAAGCGCTATAGCCATAGCAAAGACAGATTTTGATTACAAATAAATACATTTAAATTATGACAATTCATAATTTTCTGGTATCGTAACTAAGCAATTCATACATTTAATAAAAATGTAACGATCACCGCTTACACTTTTAGCGTATATTTTGGGGTCCTGCCCTAATCACTGAGGATCAAGGAGTGAGTTAATGGATAACGGTTTCTACACAACATTGGTTGAGGGCTCAACCGCAAAGGCAGGTATTACGGTCATCGAAGATAATCGTATTCGTGGTGGTGATGATGAGTTTTTATACTCAGGTACTATTACTACCGAGACTGCTGGTGGCAATGTCGTTGCCAGTCTTCGCTTCCGCTCGTATAGCGCCAGCGATGAAAGTGATTTTTTCGGCTTTACCGAAAGGGATTTTGAGCTCTCTCTAAGTGGTGAAAAAACGGAAGAGGGCTTTAGAGTCACAGGCTACAGTCCCAGTGGTCGCGAGATGGTGATCTTAGGTAAGCGCCTCTCGGCCATTGACTTTAGCGATTAATCTACAGCGATACCACCGCTAGCGCCGTGCTAAGCAAGGGCAAGGCCACTTATCATTTACTGAGTGGCCGCCATGGCATCGGCACAGACCACAGCGCTGGACCAAGCCCACTGGAAGTTATAGCCACCTAGCCAACCGGTGATATCAACCACCTCGCCGATAAAGTAGAGCCCCGCTACCGCCTTGGCCTCCATCGTTTTTTGGTTTAAGGCCTCGGTGGAGACACCGCCACGCATCGCCTCGGCTTTTTTATAGCCTGCCGTAGCACTTGGTTTAAGCGACCAGTTTTCTATCGCATAGGCGAGTTCACGCAGGCGCTTATCAGCCACTTCCGCCAGCCGTATATCCGTTTTAAAGCCTAGCTGCTGTGGCCATAATTGAGCCAAGCGTTTAGGCCAAATCGTACTTAACAGCGTCAATAACTGTTGTTTGCTACGACGCTTTTCCTCTAATAGCCAATGCTCGTTATTACTTTGATGGTTTAAATTTAAATAAATCGGTGACTGCCCATCCCAGTAAGAAGAGATTTGCAAGACCCCCGGACCTGATAAACCGCGATGGGTAAAGAGCACGTCCTCCACAAAACGTTGCGCCTTTTTGCCCTGCCCATTCGCAATCAGTACCTCCAATGAGATGCCTGAAAGCTCAGAAAACCTTTGCCATTGCTCTGCCTGAAATAGCAAAGGCACTAAGGCAGGTCGCGGCTCCACGACTTTGATACCGAATTGACGTGCCAAGCTTAAGCCAAAGTCAGTCGCCCCCAGCAGCGGGATCGCCATGCCACCCGTGGCCACCACCAAGTTTTCTGCGCTTAACACGCCAGCCGTGGTTTGCAGCCTATACATCGGCGCCGCACCAGCTGGCACCATGCGCTCCACGCCTTCAACCGCACAAGGCATACGCCAACGGACACCGGCCACATCACATTCATTTTTCAATAAATCAATAATGTCCTGCGCCGAATGATCGCAAAAAAGCTGACCCTTATGCTTCTCATGCCAAGGGATTTGATAGCGTTCCAACAAGGCCAGAAAATCACTCGGCCGATAGTAAGTTAAGGCATAGCGTGCAAAGCGCGGGTTTTGCGAGACATAATTTTCCCAGCTGGCGCCGAGATTAGTAAAGTTACAACGACCACCCCCAGAAATGCGTATTTTTTCACCTAACTTTTGTGCATGGTCGAGTAACTGCACCGATAATCCAGCTGCCGCAGCACGGGCCGCACACATCATGCCTGCCGCCCCTGCGCCGATAATAATCACATCACTATGCGTATTGGACGCTACCTTTGACCTACTCATGCCTAGGCCAATCACTTATCCACTAAGCAATCAACGTAGTAACGAACGCTGCCATCCTCACCTTGCTCCATGCTTAAACCGTGCACAATGGTCTCAAAGCCCGGGAAAGATGCATTAAACTCGCAGGCAAACTGCAAGTACTCCACAATGGTGCGATTAAAACGTTCACCCGGAATCAACAAGGGAATACCCGGCGGGTACGGTGTTAATAATACCGCCGTAATACGTCCCTCAAGCGCATCAATATCTACCCGTTCAATTTCACGGCGCGTCATCTTATTAAAGGCATCGGCTGGACGTAGTGCAGCCTCCATCTCACTTAAGTAGACCTCGGTCGTAATACGTGCCAGATCATGACGGCGGTACGCTTCATGCGCTAGTTGACATAAATCACCCAAACCCATTTTTTCATAGCGTGGATACTGCTTAACAAAATCAGGCATACAACGCCATAAAGGCTGATTACGATCATAATCATCCTTAAACTGCTGCAAGGCAGTCACTAAGGTATTCCAACGACCCTTGGTAATACCGATGGTAAACATAATAAAGAAACTATATAAACCCGTTTTCTCTACCACAATACCATGCTCTGCCAAATACTTACTGACCAGTCCTGCTGGGATCCCCTGTTCACCGAACTCACCGGAAATCTCCAGGCCTGGGGTAATAATGGTCGCCTTAATCGGATCCAGCATGGTAAAGCCCTCACTGATATTGGCAAAACCGTGCCATTCATCATCCGGCTCCAGCAACCAATCCTCCTGCTCCCCAATATCATCATGCACTAAGCGTGGCGGCCCCCACACCTTAAACCACCATTCGTCCTTACCATAATCGGAAGCGACCTTGCGCATGGCGCGACGGAAGTCCATGGATTCGCGAATACTTTCCTCGACCAAGGCCGTGCCACCCGGCGGCTCCATCATTTGCGCCGCCACATCACAAGAGGCGATGATGGCGTATTGCGGTGAGGTGGAGGTATGCATTAAAAAGGCTTCGTTAAAAATATTACGATCTAATTGACGCGTTTCGGATTCTTGCACCACAATCTGTGAGGCTTGCGACAAACCGGCTAAGAGTTTATGCGTGGAATGGGTTGCAAAAATTAAGGGCTCCTGTGGCCGCGGGCGGTTCTCACCGATAGCATGCATATTTTCATAAAAGTCGTGGAAAGATGCGTGCGGCAACCATGCCTCATCAAAGTGCAGATTATCAATGGTGCTGCCAAGCTTTTCCTTAATCATTTCGACGTTGTACAAAATACCGTCATAAGTGCCCTGTGTCAGCGTCAAAATCCGTGGCTTTTTATTTAAGGCCTCACGCGCAAAAGGGTTAGCTGCGATCTTGGCTGCAATACTGGCTGGCTCAAACTCAGATAATGGAATTGGACCGATAATGCCCAGATGGTTACGGGTTGGACGTAAAAACACGGGAATCGCCCCGGTCATGGTAATGGCGTGCAAAATCGATTTATGACAGTTACGATCCACCACCACAATATCGCCCTCGGCCACCGTACCGTGCCAAACGATTTTATTGGAGGTTGAGGTACCGTTGGTCACAAAGTAGCAGTGATCGGCTTTAAAAATACGCGCTGCATTACGCTCCGATTCGGCGACAGGACCAGTATGATCTAATAACTGACCTAACTCTTCCACCGCATTACAGACATCGGCGCGCAGCATATTTTCACCAAAGAACTGGTGAAACATTTGCCCCACCGGGCTTTTTAAAAAGGCCACCCCACCCGAATGTCCTGGGCAATGCCAAGAATAAGAACCGTCCTGCGCATAATTCACCAGGGCGCGGAAAAATGGTGGCGCTAGGGTGTCTAAGTACTTTTTAGCCTCATGAATAATATGTCGCGCCACGAATTCCGGTGTATCCTCAAACATATGAATAAAACCGTGCAACTCACGCAAAATATCATTTGGCAAATGCTCACTGGTACGCGTTTCCCCATGCAAATAAATCGGAATTTCATCGTTGCGAAAGCGTAACTCGGCAATAAATCCGCGCAACTGACGAATCGCACTGGCCACCTCTTCAGGTGAATCCGAATCGAACTCCTCATCATCAATCGATAAAATAAAGGCACTGGCGCGACTTTGTTGCTGCACAAAAGAGGTTAAATCACCGTAGCTGGTCACCGGTAACACCTCCATCCCTGCTTCCTCAATCGCATCCGCCAAAGCACGGATACCAAAACCAGACGCACTGTCAGAACGAAAGTCCTCGTCAATAATTACAATAGGAAAACGGAACTTCATGTATAACCCCTATGGTCAAAGCTTAATTCCAAAAAAAGAAACCATAGCACAGCAAATGCTTAGGTGCTATGGCTTAACGACTACCTAGCCAATGGCTCGCATGCCTGCATTTAGGTTTTAGGCAGGGTCACACCTGTCTGACCCTGATACTTACCGGCACGATCCCGATACGAGACCTCGCACACCTCATCCCCTTCAAAGAAAAGCATTTGGGCGCAGCCCTCACCCGCATAAATTTTGGCAGGTAAAGGGGTGGTATTAGAAAATTCCAAGGTCACATGCCCCTCCCACTCTGGCTCTAAAGGCGTGACATTGACAATAATCCCACAACGGGCATAAGTACTCTTACCCAAGCAAACGGTAAGTACATTACGCGGGATACGAAAATACTCTACCGTACGCGCTAAAGCAAAGGAATTGGGTGGAATAATGCACACATCCCCCTCAAAATCCACAAAAGACTTTTCATCAAAGGCCTTAGGATCAACGATAGTGGAATTGATATTGGTGAAAATTTTAAATTCACGCGCACAGCGTACATCATAGCCGTAACTACTGGTACCGTAACTGACAATTTTCTCGCCATTTATCTGACGCACCTGACCCGGCTCGTAAGGCTCAATCATGCCCTGCGCAGCCGCTTCGCGAATCCAACGATCATTTTTAATACTCATGCTACCCTGCTCAACTTAATACCTTAAGAATGTATAGCTCATTAGTTTACTATGCTCTGTCGCTCAACAAAGCTTAGCGACAGGCTGCCGCCCAATCTAATCTCTAAAGAAACGACGATAGACCATTTCCAGCCCATTTACGGTACCAACCTTGGCATCGACGGTGAGGTTACGAATAAGGGTATAACTCACTCTGGCCACGGTGCCCGAGCCTGATAAGGCCTGCTCAATACTTAAATCAATGCCTTCCTTTAGACGCTTCGTAATTTTAATAAACTGCTCAGCAATATCATCCTGCCCCTGATAAGCGGTACTATCGCCTACCGTACGACGCGGCAAGAGCGAACCAGACTCACCTACATCACCTTTGCGAATGGCAATATCATCAATCCCTAGCTGCTTATATATCGGTTCACTCTCCGGATCACCGCCGATTAAAGAGGTACCGACGCTGAGCAGCATCGCTAAATCCCCACCGCTACTATCCGGTCCGCGCCCCATAATCAACCACGAGAGCTTTTCTACCTCACTCACATCAGGATAGGACACTAAGGTAATTTTAGGGTTACGGGCATTACCTACTACTCGCAAACCAGCTTCAACTTCCAAATTACGACGCAAGGCCTCAATATCTAGTACCGGATTCGCAATATCCCCTTGGAAAGCAATGCGTCCACGACGAATCTGCAAACGCTGACCATAGGCCTCAATCGCACCCCCACGGGTATTAAACTGACCCTCGGCACTTAGCTCATGCTGCGCCTGCTTAATCGTAATGGCACCTACTAAACCTGCATCTAAGCCAAAACCCACCACATAAAAGCGCGGCCCTAAGTCCACCGTAAAATTCAACAGCAAATCCAAGTCAGATTGCTTAGCGACTGGCGCTTCCTCACCCTTACGCACCACAATCACATCCGAATCCAAGGTGGGTGCGGTGCCTTTAATATCCACACTGACCCAACCGGCATCAGCAGTCACCTTGCCGTCCACCACAATACGCGGTAAGGCCGCATCAACCGCCACCTGACCGCTCATCATGGCAAAACGATCCGTACGTTGCAAAATAGGATAATGATCTAATACGACATTCACCTTACCACGTGAGGTCTGTAGATTCCATTGACCGGTGATATTGAGACTACCGTTTTGCGCCGGTGGATTTTCTTCAATCCACTGACGCGTACGCCACTCTTTAGGCACAATACGAATCACACTAGGGAAGTAAAGACGATTAATTACCACATTATTGCCATTAAGCCCTAGATCTAAGGTGCCGTTGAGGAGACGAATCCCATTTTCCACCTCCACAATACGCAAATCCTGCGCTTTCACCCCACCTGCAGTGAGCCAACGACCACCACGATAATTGGCCTTGACATCCACATCCACACGACCACCTAATTCCAGCAAGTCGCCCGTGAGGCCTGTCAGCCAAGAAATATCATCCATATGACCGACGATCTGCGCTTGGGTGCTGTTATCAAAAACCGGACTAAAACCGTCCAAATGCAGTTGCGCATTGCCTTTAAGATGCCCCTTGGAGTGGGTGGCTAGATTCAGATCAGCCGTCAACAAACTACGAGTGCCGCCTTGTGACCGGCTGCGGATACGTAAATCCATCGTCTGCAAGCCTAAGGCCACTGGTGGATCGCTAGGCAAAATAAAATCACCACGGCGATGTAAAATAGCGGCGGTGCCGTTTAACGCGCCATCAAAGTCCACATCCCATTCCACATCAAAAACCGGTGGATTCGTCACCGGCGTTTGGCGTCCCCGCACAATAATGCCATGGTTAAGCGATTTACCCTCCGCATCGGTACCTAAAGTAATGCCGAAGGCATCCGTCACATCCTCCAATAACTGTGGGGTAAGTGTGAGCCCACGGATAGCCCCTTTGCTATCGAACTTACCGTCTTTACCTTTGGAACCGCCTTGTTCCAAGCTGATACGATGGTTGCCCGGTAAAGTAATCTGCACGGTTGAGGCGCCCACATCCCACTCGGGTTTAGCATTAGCGCCTTGAGGAATAAAGCTTAAGCTAATACTTTCCGGCTGATTAATAGCAAAGCCAGCATGCGCCACATCAAGCCGTTCGATCACCCCAGACCAGCCCTCATAGCCATCCGCTAAAACTTTCCAACCACCATGCGCTGCCACATCAAAGTCGATGGGCGCTTTACCCACCTCCTTGAAATTACCCTGACTAAAACGACCCTTGGCGCTCAGATGATTATCGCTAATGCTGCCATCCAAGCGTAAATCCAAATCAATCGCCCCCGGTAAATCCGGCCACAACTCACTCAGGCTTGGTGCTTTTATCGATAATTGCAGACGATCATCGGCCTGACCAAAAGCACCCACAGAGACAATCCGACTTTTACCTAAACGCAGATCAATATCGGCCTTGCTTACACTGAAATCACGCTCATTTTGAACATACAGGCCGACATCAATTTTGCCCTGCAAGGGCTGACGATTCCAACGACTGCTAGGCTGAAACTCACCCGTGACATAGGCCTGTAACGGTGTATTATCCTCTTTCAATAACAGATTAAAGTGAATATCCCCGTTTATCATGCCGGGCGGCACCGCACCGTAACTAAGCTTTTCTAGTGGAATGCCTTTGGTCTGCAACAGACCGTATAGACGGGTCTGCTCCAAATAATTGCCGGCACTACCCGTAAATACTTGGGCATTTAACTCGGAATCATCGGGCAGCGTTAAATTAAGCTGCGCACGTTCCAACATAAAGGGACTGGCTGGGTGCAAATATAACTGCGCATCTAACTCAGACTTCGGCCCTGCGCCTTGCGCCACAATGTGCATACCCTCGGCGCTAAAGCCTTGATTATCAGCGCTTGCCTCATTGGGATTATCCTCAATCGTTAGCTGTAAATGATCAAAATCCAAGGGCACTGGGGTCGGAAAGGGCCATAAACCGGAGCTCTCTTGACGTTGTAGCTGAAAGCTACCACTCAGTTGATCTTCTTGCTTTAAATGCCACTCCGCATCAAAAACCAATTCATCCTCAGGCTTCACCGCAGCAAGTGGTGCTAATACCTTCTTATGCTGTAGACTATCCGCCGCTGCCTGTAAGTACTCATAGAGAGTCATGCTAGCGATTAGATGCTTGAGCGTTCCTTGAGTCTGCCAATGGGATGCCTGGCCCTCACTGTGTTGATGGTAAATATGGCTTTGACGGGCATCGGGATAAGTTAAGTTTAGCTCCGTCTCACCCACACGCCAGCTTAACTGCTGCTTATCGGTAGGCAGCATAAACTGTAGCGGCACCGGCTGTTGATTACTAAGCGCCATACCGGCATAGGAGGCATATAACTGCGCCAAGGATAAGCCCCAGCGCTGCGCTTGCCCGCTATCAAAGCTCACACCGCCATCCGCTTCAAGCGCTAGTAACAAGGGCTGTGCTTTTTTATCGGCACTTAAAAAGGCGTCATAAAGACCTTTTATATTTAAACTATGCCGCTCAACATCACCTCGAAGCGTCAAATCCAACTGTGCCTGACCCGGCGTCTGCGGCCACCATTGCGCCAAAACAGGTATCTCTGCGCTTAACTTAAGCTCACTCTCAGGCTGACCCACATCCCCATGTAACACAATTTTCGACTGCGCTAAATCAATCACCGTATCCACGTGATTGAGTTTAAGCTGATACCACTTCGGTGTAGCGAGGGCCTTATCTAAAGCAATTTGCTGCGGCAAGGCAAAGACCCCTGCCAAATCCACCTCGGCTTTAATTTGACCAATTAAATCCTGCGTATTCCAACGACTACCTGGCTTAATTTTCAGATCAGGTTGTAGCCTTAAGATTTGCACTCCTTGCAACACAGTCGCCGCCACCGTCCCCTCTAAATTTAAGGTGGACTGCTGCGGTAACTGCCCCAAGCTAAAGGCACTTAGATCAAACTCGCTCGCCTCAATACGAGCAAGCCATTGCCTTACTTGATGCTGACTAAGGTCGGGCGTGGTATCAATATCCACCGTTAACGATGCCTTATCTGTGCTGTCTACGTGGATGCTCGCTTGACTCAAGGCCATGGCAAAGCCTCTTTCAAGGCTCAGATCGGCAGTTAGCGCCGACTGCTCACCCTCAGCTGCGGCCTTAATCACTAATTGCTTAGCCCCTTCTTCATTCTGCGCTGGGGCTAAATTAATGCTTATTTGCTTAAAATCTAAAGGCAAAGGGTGCACTAAAGGCAGGATGGTGGCACCGCTTTGGCGTTGTAAATTCAATGTCCCCGTCACTTCCGGCTGTGCTTTTAAATCCCACTCCCCATCATAGTTAATGGCCTGAACCCCGCGTTGCGCTGCCATCGTTTTACGCAGTTGCGCCAAGGCTTGCTGCTGCGCTTTACGTTCAGGCGCCTTTAAGGCGGCCAGTGGCTGCGCTTCCAGGGCGGCTAAACGGGCATCTAACTTAGGCTCCAGCCCGACTAATTGCATGAGTTGATTAGCCAGCGTCAGATTCTTAAAATCCCCCTTGCTGGCCCATGAATTTGCACTCAGCGTGGTGCGATGATGATGTACCATCGCCTCATGCTCGCCGGGCATGGTTAAGGCCAAATCGACCGCGCCAATCGCCAGTAAAAAATCATCTGCCGTTTGCTTAAAGCTTAGATCCAGCGTATCCTGTTGCGCGAGCTTAAAGCCAGCGTGGGAGGCTTGTAATTGATCCAAATCAGCCTGCCATTGATAGCGACCCGCTGCACTACTTAATTGACCTTTTAAATCAAAATGCATATCCAGTGGTGCTTTGCCCAAGCCTTCCTGTGGCACCGCAGCTGAACTAGCAGCAGCCACTGCTGGTTCATAATGCAATTGCGCTTTCATATCATGCGCACTGAGACTGCCCAACATATTCAGTTTAAATGCTGCACGACCAGCGGCCGTGGGTGTCACTTGCGATAAATCCTGCAAATCCACATCTAACTGTAAACCCTCATGGGCGGTTTCCGAGCGACCAAACTGCCCCTTGGACTCAATACGATTAGTACCTAAACGCAATAAAATATCGGCACGATTAACACTTAGTTTGTCCCAAGCCGTTATCTCTGGCTCTGGAAACACCTCGCTAAAATCCAAATCAATATTAATCCCGCCATTTAAAGCCTCGGAATTCCAACGACTGCCGCGGAAAATACCACCCTTAAACAGCAAAGATTGGGGCTTAGCATGCGCATCCACATCCACTGCAAAATCAAAGGCTGAATCTAAACGTGAACCGTCCTGCACTAGATCCAACACAAATTTATCCGTCTTCAGCGTCCCTTCTAAGCGACGTGGGACTTTTTTATCGGCTTCTGCGCTCACCTCACTAGACGCTAAGGGCACGGAATGAATATCCGCCTCCAAGCGCATATCCTTTGCCACCGTTAAATCAATCACGGCCTTGGTTAAAGGAATGGTGGACTCAATATCTAGTCCGGCATCAAGGTTTAAATCCAAACCCTGCTCTACCCCATTGGCTTTAATTTGCAACGCCAAATCGTCCAAACCACCATCGGCCTGTACCATCGCATCTACCTGACAACGGGTTTGAATACGCATATCGCCTGTTTTGCCGAGCAGGTAGTTTACGCACAGCGGAGACTGGGTATGTAGCCCCTGATTCACCGTATCTAGACGCACATGCATCGGCCAAGGATAGGCTAATTTATCCAGTGCTACGGTACCGCTTAACTCGCTTTCCACATCGGGATGAGTCACCGTCAAGCGCTTTAGCTCAGCCTTGGTCCCACGATCATCTAAGACTAAATTCTGTAGATCAAAATTACTCAAGCCAACGGGTAAATTCTTGCCCTGCGCATCGGTCATGGTAAATTTACCGACCGAAACCCGATTAACTTGGATACTAATCGGAAGACTTAACTCATCAGCCGGCTCTTCCTCAGCTTTAGGCCCCGTTGGAAAAAGCTCAAGACTTAAATCACCACTCACTAGATGCTCAACCTCTAAGCGCGCTCGCAACAAACTCAACCAATTAACTGCTAAGGCATTGTCCTTGGCAACCACCTTGAGCGATGGCGTGACCACCTCCAACTCTTTACTCTCAATACCGCTCCAGATGGTGCCTTCAATCTGTAACATTCGCCCATTAATCTGTGCCATCACGGTATTTAACAGCCAGCGACTGCCAGACTGCGTGCCCACCAACAAGGCTAAAGCCATGAACAGCAGGATCAAAATAGCAGCGATAAGGCGGAGCCAAGTGAATCTAAAAAAACTCATCATCTTCTTTTGTTTAGAACGCCATACCTAAGGAGAAATGCCAACGTATTTTGCGATCACGATGGCCATAGGCAATATCAAAAAAGAGCGGACCAGCGGGTGTTTTAACCCTTGCGCCCACTCCGGTACCTAGATGCAACTTCATATCTTTAAACTTACGTGCAGCATCACCGGCATCCACAAAATAGGCCATGCCGAAGGTATTATTAAAATAATGGGTGTACTCCACACTCGCCACCGCTAGCGCACGGGTACCAATGATACTTTTATAGGACTGTTCACCAATACCAAAGTAGCGATAACCACGAATTGAGCCTGCGCCCCCAGTACGATAGCCGAAATCATCGGGGATTCGGGTGCTATCTTTAGCATGCACATAGCCAAGCTCGGCTCGTACCGTGATATTATCCCGACGCCCTATCGGCCACCATTGCTGCGCACGCACCGAAGTCCGCGCAAAGGGATCGCCACGCTCCAAATCAGCGCCGACACCCAAACCTAAGACAATTAAATTACCGGATCGCGGATCGAATTTACTATCCACATCACGGCGCAATAAATCGTAGGTCAACACCGCATTAGGCAATTCAAATTTAGGCTGCCCTTTACGCTTGACCGAATCATAAGCAATCGCTGCCGAATAACGACTCTCAAACTCGACCCGACTGGTCGGATCCAATTTAAATTCATGGGTACGTTTCCAACCCAAGGCAGCGCGACTGACCTCCTCATCAGAGTAATCCGAATGGCGCGCCATAATACCGAAGCTATCAACCGTCCCATCGTAGTTCGGTGCTCGGTAAATATCAAAATAACCGCGCTGCTCCTTAAGTCCCAGACTAGCACCAGCCTCCATGGTCACCGCTTGATTCCACACCACATTTTGACGGTATACGCCCTCAACCCGGAAGGTGTTCACCTCATCAATACCCACCGCAGCGGACATAATGCGGGCTGGCCCCTCAGTGACGCGCACCAAAACAGGTAAGACCGCTTCGTCCTGCTCGTAAATCGCCGGATCGTCGGGCTTTTTAATCGTGACAAAGGCACCACGGAAAAAATTGGTGGATTGTAAGGTCTGCTGCCATTCGTCTAGCTTTTCCTGAGAAAACTCCTCACCCGGCTCATAGCGTATATAACGCCGAATTAAACTTATCGGCACCCGCCGTAAGCCCTGTACCTCCGTGTGACCTAAGCGCACCGCTGGTCCACTATCAATCACCGTGCTTAAATCCGCCGTGGCTTCATCAGGATCAATCAAGGCCTGTGAATGAGTCATCCGAGCCAGATAAAAGTCCTGACTTGCCACCGCTTGTAAGAGCGAGTTCTTAGAACTACTCCAGACTTTATTAATAAAGACCTTACCCTTAGGCAAGCCCCAACCCTGGCGTAGTTCCTCAATCCGTTGCTGATAGCTAGATGACTTAGCAATGGTACCGCTAAACTCATTGGAGACACGATTGACATGCGTGAGCTCGCCAGGCTCAATACTAATATCCCAGGTTTCACCCTCAAAGTCCTCACCTACCTCCAAGGTCACCTTAGGGTCAAAATAGCCTCGGGTGGCCAAGGAGGATAGCACCGCATCCCGGCCCCGTCGGCGAATCCTATCGGCCTCACGACTATCCTGATCATCAGCCTGACGCACCACCGAAGAAATGGCGGCATCCACCACCTCTAGATCTTCGGGACTAAGACCACCAGGCATAATGATCACTTCAGGCACCTTGATCTTGGCCTCGGCATTTTCAATCTCCAGGGCGTGCACCTCTGCTGCCCTCTCTCGCTCAGCCTCTTTGGCTGCAACCAATTGACGTTCGCGCTCATAAATCGGCCCACTCATCGAGTCGGACTCGCTCAGGGCACGCTCTGCGAAGCCTAAACTAAGCGCTCCCACTAAAAAAAGACGAGATAAGTTGGGCAGCGTATTGCTCTTAAATGCCATGCGTAATCAACGTTAAGTGACTTGGTTTAGGATTAAAGATTTTCCACAACTACTTTGGGGAAAGCACCGCTTCGGTCGATAGGCAATTCGGAAATATTATAGGCAAGGCGACGCGCAATCAAATGATAACGCTTAGCAGCTTCCGATTCGGGGTCAGAAACCACCGTTGGCTGACCAGCATCCGTTTGTTCACGTACCGCACGACTTAATGGCAATGCACCTAACCATGGCACTTCAAGCTCCTGCGCCATGTTTTTACCACCCTCTTCACCAAAGATATGCTCCGCATGACCGCAATGACTGCAAACATGTACGCTCATATTTTCCACCACCCCGAGAATAGGTACATTAACCCGCTGGAACATGCGTAAACCCTTGCGCGCATCCAATAAGGCCACGTCCTGCGGCGTTGTCACCACCACCGAACCGGTTAGCGGTGCCTTTTGCGAAAGGGTCAAGGCAATATCACCCGTGCCCGGCGGCATATCAATAATTAAATAGTCCAATTGAGGCCAAGCGGTCTGATTAAGCATCTGCTCAACCGCCTGCGCTACCATGGGCCCACGTAAAATCGCAGGGGCGTCAGTCTCGAGCATAAAACCAATGGAGTTCACTGCTAAGCCATAAGCCTCCTGCGGCTTCATGCCACCGCCCTGACTCTCATCCACGCTTTCAATTTTGGCGTCTTCGATATTTAAAATTAAGGGCTGGCTGGGGCCGTACACATCCGCATCTAAAATCCCCACCCGGGCACCGGCTTGGCATAGCGCTAAAGCAATATTCGTCGAGGTCGTGCTTTTACCCACCCCCCCTTTACCGGAGGAAACAGCCACAATATTTTTGACAGCTTTCAGGGGCTTGAGACCACCCTGCACCACATGGCTACGAATGGTATCTGACCACTCAATCTCGATCTCGGGAAAACCGCACTCCTGGGCGATTTGACGAATATGGATCAGGACCTTTTGCTTATCCTCACCTAAAAAATAACCCGGCTCGAACTTGAAATGTAGGGTGGAGCCCTTAATTAAAGACATCATGCCCTTTTTTAAGCTGAGATCGCGCTCTTTAATTTTATGGCCGATATTGATACCTAAAACGGGGTCCACTAACTCTTTTTGTAAGCGACTGTATAAGGTTGCAAGTTCTGCGTTCATTCTAAAGATTTTCCAAATTTATAAAGTAGAATTAATTATTAATAGCATGATTGTAGCTATTTAGACTACGAAAACCAGATCATTACACGGAGTATTTCGTAACATGAAAAACTTTTTTCAAAGCTTATTGGCTAATATAGCCTTTATTACCATCACCCTTATCGGTTTGGTATTGGCCTTTACATTTATTTTTACACTGCTTATCGGGGTAGCTGCTTTATATATCATCAATCGCCTCCGCGGTAAGTCATTTTCTGCACGCCAGTTTTGGCACGAACAAAGACAACGTGCTCGTACCAGAACAGCAAATTTTACCTCACATTATCAATATAAATACGGTCGTCAATCGGATAATTTTACACGACCGCCAGAGTCTGAGATCACCGATGTCGAATTCCGTGAGATTAGATAGCGACTCTCTTCTGCAAATCTAGCCCTTTCCTCAAATTATCCAAGCTCAATAGATTAGAATAAAGGATTAATTCCTTAATCCTTTATTTTTTTGCTTTTTAAAATCTATGTCTCGCACTTTATTCGTTACAACGGCTCTACCCTACGCCAACGGTTCGTTTCACATCGGTCATATTATGGAGTATATACAGGCTGATATCTGGGTTAGAGCATTACGAATGTCCGGTCACACAGTACACTTTGTTTGTGCGGATGATGCGCATGGCGCACCCATTATGCTCAAGGCCGAAAGTGAAGGCATCAGCCCCGAGGAGCTGATCTCCCGCATCGCTGCCGAACGGCCAAAGTACTTAGATGGTTTTCATATTAAGTTTGACCATTGGCATAATACCCACAGCCCAGAAAATACCGAGCTCTCCCAAACCATTTATAAGGAGCTCAAGCAAGCGGGTCTAATTAGTCAGCGTAGCATTGAGCAATTCTACGATCCTGTGAAAGGCATGTTTTTACCGGATCGCTACATTAAGGGTGAATGCCCGAGCTGCCACGCCAAGGATCAGTATGGCGATGCCTGTGAGCATTGTAGTACCGCCTATTCACCCACTGAACTGATTAACCCCTACTCCACCCTAACCGGGACCACACCCGTACTAAAAAGTTCCGAGCATTTCTTCTTTAATTTATCGGATCCGCGCTGCGTGGAGTTTCTCTTACAGTGGACGCAGAGCAACAACGCCCAAGATAAGCCACGTTTACAATCCGAGGTCTTAGCTAAAACCCGCGAATGGCTCGGTACCAGCTTAGAAGAAAGTAAGCTAGATGACTGGGATATTTCACGTGATGCGCCCTATTTCGGGATTGAAATCCCGGATGCGCCGGGCAAGTATTTCTATGTGTGGTTGGATGCACCAGTCGGTTATCTGGCCGCCTTCAAAGCCTATTGCGATAAGGTCGGTCTTGATTTTGATGCGCTCCAAGCACCGGACTCTGATACTGAACAATATCACTTTATCGGTAAGGATATCGTCTACTTCCACACCTTGTTCTGGCCAGCCATGCTGAAGTTTTCAGGGCGCAAGGTACCTGACGGGCTAAATGTACATGGCTTTATTACCGTCAGTGGGGAGAAAATGTCCAAGAGCCGTGGCACCGGCATTTCGCCGCTACGCTATCTGGATATCGGCATGAATCCTGAGTGGCTCCGCTACTATCTAGCGGCGAAGCTCAATAGCCGAGTTGAAGATATTGACTTTAACCCTGATGATTTTATTGCTCGGGTGAATGCCGACTTAATTGGTAAGTATATTAATATTGCCAGCCGTGCGGCGAACTTTATCAGCCGTCACTTTGCGGGTGAGCTTAATTATCTCGGTGATAAAGAGGCGCTAGCGGCCGAATATCAGGCTTTAACTGAGCAAATTGTGAGCGATTTTGAGGCGCGTGAATATGCGCGTGCGATTCGCACCATTATGGCACAAGCGGATAAAATCAATCAGGCTTTTGACCAGGCACAACCTTGGGTAATGGCCAAGGGCATTAGTGAGGCATCTGCCGAGCAAAAAGCGCAGCTACAGAATATTTGCTCACGCGCCCTCGCTGGCTTTAAAGCACTATCCGTACTCTTAGCGCCAGTACTGCCAGAATTAGCTTCACATGTTGCCAAGGAGTTGTTTGGCCTAGGACGCGATTTTATTTGGTCTGATGCAGCCGAACTACCGACCGCCATTGCACCGTTTAAGCACTTGATGAAGCGCGTTGAGGAAAAGCATTTAGACGAGCTACTAGCGATTGAGGCAAGCCCTACCGCCACCGCCCCCACCGACGAGGTCAAGCCTGGCGGCGAAGCAATTGCACCCACCATCAGCTACGATGATTTTCTAAAGGTGGACTTACGTATTGCGAAAATCATTGATTGTGCCGCGGTCGAAGGGGCTGATAAGCTGCTACGCTTAACCCTGGATCTGGGTGAGGGTCGCCATCGTCAAGTATTCTCTGGCATCAAATCCATGTATCAGCCCGAGCAATTAATCGGCAAACTGACCGTCGTGGTAGCGAACCTAGCGCCACGCAAAATGAAATTTGGCCTGTCTGAGGGCATGGTGCTGTCAGCGGCACACGCAGACAGCAAGCAAAACCCCGGTTTTTATGTATTAGAACCCTTTGAGGGTGCCGAGCCTGGCATGCGCATTCTCTAAGTCCTTGAGGTTTTATATGCAAACACATGATCACATGGACACAACACCAACAACGCCCACAGAGACCGAGGAAAAAAAGGACTGGGGTCACATTAAAAGCTATGTCCATCGGAGCACCCATATTACCCCCGGTCAACGCCGTGCGCTAAATGGCGAGCTCTACGAGCGCTGGTGCCTGCGCTATCAACCAGGCTTTATTCAGTATGAGGAGATCTTTGGTCGTCAGGCCGCGACGGTACTAGAAATCGGTTTCGGCATGGGTGAAACCACCGCCAAAATCGCTACCGCTGCGGCGGATAAAAACTTTATCGGGGTGGAGGTGTTTTCGGGCGGTGTCGGTTCCTTACTCAATCGCATTGAGGACGAGGGCATAACTAACATCCGCATTATTCAGCATGATGCGGTGGATGTGGTTAATCATATGCTAGCGCCCGATTCCCTTGACGGGGTACATATTTACTTCCCCGATCCATGGCCCAAGAAGCGTCACCATAAGCGTCGCCTCGTGCAATCACCCTTTATTAAGCAACTGGTGAGCCGCATCAAGCCCGGTGGCTATTTGCATTGCGCTACCGATTGGGAAGATTATGCGATGCAAATGCTTGAGGTGCTGAGCCATGAAGAGGCACTAAAAAATCGTTATCCCGACTTTGCGCCACGACCAGATTACCGCCCCTTAACCAAGTTTGAAAATCGTGGTCTTAATTTAGGTTACGGTGTGTGGGATTTAATTTTTGAGAAAAAGGCTTAAGCCATGTATCCACCCATTGAGCCCTATCGACACGGTTTTTTAGACACCGGTGAAGGTCACCAGGTTTATTGGGAGCTCTGCGGCAACCCCCAGGGTCAGCCCCTCATCTTTTTGCATGGCGGCCCGGGTGCTGGCTGCAGCCCTCAACATCGACAGCTTTTTGATCCCGAGCGCTACCATATTTTATTATTTGATCAGCGTGGTTGTGGGCGCTCAAAACCCACCGCCTCGCTGGAAAATAACACGACGCCACAGCTGATAAGTGATATGGAGCGCTTGCGCGCAGAGATTCTCCAGGTCGATCAATATGTTGTGTTTGGTGGCTCCTGGGGTTCTACCCTAGCCTTAGCCTATGCCCAAGCGCATCCAAATCGGGTCAAGGGATTGATTCTGCGTGGCATCTTTACGCTGCGCAAAGAAGAGGTTCAATGGTTTTATCAATCCGGTGCTAGCTTTATTTTCCCTGATGAATGGGAAAAATACCTCGCCCCCATACCAGCTGCCGAACATGATGATCTGGTCAGCGCTTATCATCGTCGCCTAACTGGCAATGATGAGGATGAGCAACTTCGCTGTGCGTATGCTTGGGCGCAGTGGGAAAGTAATACCATCTCCCTCCTACCTACAGCCGCCAAAGCACTGACGCTTGCTGATCGGGATGCGGTTCTCAGCTTTGCGCGTATTGAAAATCACTATTTCAAGCATGCGGGCTTTATGGAGGAGGGGCAATTGTTACGTGAAGCACACCGCTTAGCTGATATTCCAACCATTATTATCCAAGGGCGCTATGATTGCTGCACCCCTGCTAAAACTGCTTGGGAGCTGTCTAAGGCCATGCCTCATGCCGCCTTTCACTTAATTCCGGATGCGGGTCATGCCTTTAATGAACCCGGGATTTTAGCTGCTTTATTAGATGCCACGGATAAATTCGCTACGCTATAAAGCATCACTAGTTAAACGATACTCGCTGAAATTTAATAACCAATTAATACGTTAGTTACAAAACAATTTGCTAGAATCAAACTAGTCGTTTTCTTAGAGACGACTATTTATTCAATGACAAAAGGAGCAAATAATGGGTTTAATCAGCTTTGTTAAAAACGTTGGTGAGAAGCTATTTGGTGGCAGTGAAGCAAAAGCAGCAACCGCTGATGAGCTTAAAAAAGAGTTAGATAAGCACGGCTTAAATGCTGAGGGCTTAGATATTGCGGTTGATGGTGATAAGGTAGTGGTCAAGGGTAAGGCTGCCGATGCTGCGACTGCTGAAAAAATTGCCGTCGCCTTAGGTAATACGATCGGTGTTGCACAGGTTGATAATCAGCTAGAGGCTGCAAGCAATGAGGGCGAGTCTAATTTCTACACTGTAAAATCCGGTGATACCCTATCCAAAATTGCTAAAGAGCAATATGGTAATGCCAACGACTACATGAAGATTTTTGAGGCTAATAAGCCCATGCTTAGCCATCCAGATAAAATCTACCCAGGTCAGGTACTACGTATTCCAAAATAGGATAGCGTTTAATTAAATAAAGCCCTAAGTAAGTGATTACTTAGGGCTTTTGTCTTGCGCAGTCAACACGGCAGACCGTGCAGACCGTGAGTACTTCTCGACTAGCGACGACGCTTACGCTTAGTACTACCGCTACGGTTACGTCCCATGCCAGCTAAGCCAGACAGACCACCACCCATACCGGGTAGACCTCCTGCACCACCACCCATCAAGCCTCCCAGACCGCCTAAGCCACCAAGCGCACGCATCATTTTTTGCATACCGCCCTTTTTGAATTGCTTCATCATGGCTTGCATCTGTTCAAACTGCTTTAATAAGCGGTTTACCTCTTGCACCTGTACGCCCGCCCCCTTAGCAATACGCTGCTTACGTGAAGCCTTTAAGATCTCGGGCTTTGAGCGCTCCTCAATAGTCATGGAGTTAATAATGCCTTCGGTACGGCGCAATTGCTTTTCAGCCTCTCCGCCTTGTAATTGACCCGCCATGGCAGAAAATTGCGCCGGTAATTTCTCCATAATAGAGCCCATATCGCCCATTTTTTTGACTTGCTGCAATTGATCCAAAAAGTCATTTAAATCAAATTTATCGCCCTTTTTAAGCTTAGCGGCCATTTTCTCCGCTTCGGCAATATCAATATTGCGCTTCGTCTGCTCAACCAGCGAGAGAATATCGCCCATCCCTAGCACACGCTGCGCCATACGCTCAGGATAGAAAATCTCTAAACCGTCCAGCTTTTCCGAGGTACCGACAAACTTCAGCGGTTTACCCGTCACATGGCGCACAGAAAGGGCCGCACCACCGCGCGAATCACCGTCAAGCTTTGTCATCACCACGCCGGTTAAAGGCAACACATCGGAGAAAGCCTTCGCGACATTGACCGCATCTTGACCCTGCATGGCATCAACCACAAATAAGGTCTCAACCGGTTTTAAAAAGCGATGTAATGCACTGATTTCATCCATCATGTCCTGATCGATACCTAGGCGACCGGCCGTATCCACGATTAGGACATCGTAGAAATGACGCTTGGCATGTTCTAAGGCACTGTGCGCAATGTCTAAGGGCTTTTGTGAACCATCGGAAGGAAAGAAATCAACACCAACCTGCGCCGCCACCGTCTTTAGCTGCTCAATCGCTGCGGGACGATAAACGTCAGCACTAACCACTAAGACCTTTTTCTTATCGATTTTTTTGCCGTTTTGAGTGAGCTCACCCTCACGCAATAAGCGCGCTAACTTTGCTGTGGTCGTGGTTTTACCCGCCCCCTGTAAACCGGCCATTAAAATGACTGCTGGTGGCTGCGCCGCAAGTGATAACTCGGTCTCAGCGAGCGGCAAATCACCACCCATAATGCGCGTCAACTCATCACTCACGACACCCACCAAGGCCTGACCTGGGTTCAGACTACCTACCACCTCCTGACCCATGGCCTTTTCCTTGACCTCTTGGATAAACTCTCTTACAACGGGTAGGGCAACGTCCGCTTCTAGCAATGCCATGCGGACCTCTCGCAACATCTCCTGCGTGTTAGCTTCAGTCAGGCGTGCCTGACCACGCATAGTTTTTACAACTCTGGATAAACGATTGGTTAAATTATCAAGCATTATTCATCACTCTATGGTTAGGCAGAAAAGTATATAATGATTCTTAGTATTATTAATTTTTTAAGAGAAGCCTTTCTGCTTTATGTCTCTAGATATTGTATTGCACTATCTATCTGCGTTGGCGTATCTACTGCTAGCCGCCTCAATTTGGTATCCCCTCTGGCAAAACCGCGAGCTCAGCGCTAGCAGAGGAGGTCGCCATTGGGCACTGCTACTGATTTTACTATTGCACGGTGTCGCCGTCCACTATGCGATGCTTTATAGCGATCATATACGCATCAATTGGGCGCTAAGTATTTCACTTACGATTTGGTTTGGCATGATTATTTTCTGGATTGAAAGTAATTTTGTTTCCATCAAGGCATTATTACTGCCTTTGGGTCTAAGTAGTGCGCTAGGCTGCTTATTACCGGCTTTTTTCCCGACCTCTGACAGCGGTGTGGTGATTCAGGTTAATAGCGAGATCTTCCGCATCCACCTGATTATTTCACTATTAGCCTATAGTGTGATTGCGCTTGCCACGGTGCAAGCCTTGATCACCACGGCGCTTGACCGCTACTTACATACACCACATGATTTTGATTCCAAACAAAAGTTTTTAAATCGCTTAGTGGATGCGCAACCGCCTTTACTACTGCAAGAGCGTCTTTTATTTAGACTGGTTTGGATCGGCTTTGCCCTATTAACCCTCTCTATTGCTACCGGTAGTTGGGTCTCATGGCGCTACTATCATCAGCTCTTACCCCATGACCATAAGACCTTTTTTACACTATTAGCTTGGCTGGTCTTTGCCTTTCTACTGAGTGGTCGAGTTATTTGGGGCTGGCGCGGCCGCATCGCCCTACGTTGGAATTTACTGGGCTTCTTTTTATTGATGTTAGCCTATACCGGTTCGCGCTTTGTCTTTGAAATGATTCTCGGACGCTAGCTGGAACTTGCCGGAGCTTATATGAGACTTTTACTATTAATCATCATTGCCCTCATCGCCTTAGTCTTGGTCAATCGCGCCTTAAGCAATGCACGCCGCACCATCCAAGCTAAGCAGGCAGAGGAACGGGCGCAAGCCACTAAAAGTATCCCCATGGCTCAATGCAACTATTGTGGCGTCCATATCCCTGAAAATGAAGCGGTACATTATAAAAATAAGACCTGGTGCAGTTTAGAGCATGCAAAAAGCGCAGACAAGGTGTAAGCTAGTTACAGCGCAATGGATTTAGGGATTTTCTATGAAAAGTGTGAGTGAGACCAAGAAAAAAACGCCGCTTTTGAAAATCGATCGTCATGGCTGGTTAAGACAGTACACGGGCCTTAGCTGTGCGGATTTGACACTACCATCAGCTACGCCTCGTAAAGCAAAGTTCAGAGTGCTTAAAAAGCCTAAGGAAGCCCTAGTTAAGCATGTAGCGTCGCCCAACTTTGCGAAAAGACCCAATGGTCTGCGGGCGAGCTTATTGGTGATTCATCATATCAGCCTACCGCCGAATGAGTTTGGTGGTCCCTACATTGAGCAGCTGTTTACTAATCAGCTCAATCCTAAGACACATCCGTTTTTTGAAGAGATTAAAGACTTGCGTGTATCGGCGCACTTTTTAATTCGTCGCAATGGCCAAATTGTGCAGTTTGTGAGTGCTGATGATATGGCCTTTCATGCCGGTCAATCCGATTTTGTCGGACGTGGACCATGTAACCCCTACTCCATTGGTATTGAACTTGAGGGTACAGGCTCAACGGCATATGAAGCGATTCAATATCATCACTTGGTGTTATTAACGCAGGCACTGAAGCGGCGCTATGGCTTGACTGCGGTAAGAGGTCATGAACATATTGCCCCCGGACGTAAACAGGACCCTGGTCCTAGTTTTGATTGGCAACGCTATGCCAAAGAGGCGGGTTGGCGCAGACGACAACTTCCCTAGCCCAGCACGTAATCCACTAGTGTAGCTTCTTCCCCTTGTCTAAGGCTTGATTGCTACGATAGACCAATTCAACAATATTTTTGACTTGGTACTTTTGAATGATATTGGCGCGATGTATTTCTACTGTGCGTACTGAAATACCAAAAGCAGCTGCACACTCTTTACTGGTTAGACCCTTTTTAGTCAAGAGGAAAATCTCTTTTTCCCGCGGTGTCATCCGGTCAAGGGTGTAATCCTGCGCTGGCATCGACTGCTTATTTCGCTGTGAGGAACTAGTTTTGCTGCGCTTTTTACGTATCAGATCTTTGTCCATCATTACTTTCTGAAGCCTCCTATACAAATAAATAACTGTAATCATGCTGCAATTCTGCTGCATTGCGCACATTAAGCTTTCTAAATACATTCGCACGATGGGTTTCGACCGTGCGCTCGGAGATATCCAGTGCTTGACTGATTTCCTTATTCGTGTAGCCTTGTACCACAAGACCACACACACTTAGCTCACGAGGCGTTAAGCTTGGCGGTTTTGAGGTATGTAAAGACATACTTTGCATATGAATCACCTTTATATATTTAAAAAATGTAGAAATATATTTTGGAAATAAAACTTCCGAATTCCTAAAACATAAAAGATCAACAGCTACAAATATAAAACCACGCATTTGCAGCCAATTTCATTAAACATGTTTTTTATATATAGGTAAACCCTAATTAAGAAAAAGCTTCTTTTTATAAGTAGTTTCCCTGATATCTTTAGGCTTTTTTGTGTTATAAATGCGACGATTAGTTTAAACTTCACTTATTAGCTCTTAAATTCGGCTAAATCTAGTTTAAATGCAAACTATTTAGCACTTAAGCTATTAATAAGCTGCTGCTTATAGTATATAACTTCATAAACTACCAAAAAGAAGAGGCAACAGCTTACGCCATTGCCTCTCTTTAATCATCCTTTAAGCTAGGAACACACCTATTTTTAATTCAATTGTTTTTTTTAAATCTTTGTCAAATTTTTAAGTTAAAAAATTATAAGTTTTAATTAAACAGAAAAAAAACTTTCTTTTCTATAATTTTTACAGTTGTTCCACTGAAATACCTAAGGCCTGTGCTATTCGTATTTTAGTCGCCTTACGTGGTTTAGCATCAGGAGCTTCCATTTGAGCATAGGTAGGCTGTGCAATATTAAGGCGTTGCGCTACCTCAGCCTGAGTAAGACCTAAGTACTCACCCCATGCACGTATACCACTCCAGCCATTATCCACTTCAAGCTTGACAACTTCGTGGGGAGTTGAACCATCAATGGGTATACGTGGTTCTTTACCTCTGGTTAACTGTAAATAATCAGCATATGGCAAAACAACATACTCCGGTTTGCCATTTTTACTAACTAATGTGTGGTTGGTGACATCCATACCTTACTCCCTAATAAGTCCGATCATCTCTTTTGGTGACTTCTTGTACATCACAATCTTTATTTGTGTTTGGACATCAAAAAAAACACGATAACGGCCAACTCTCAGACGAAGCTGCTTTTTTGCTCGGTTGACCGGTAGATATCATACATAGAATCTTCAATTTAATTATAGGTTTAATTATACCATAAGCTATTAAACCTATCTAGTTTGGTTCTACATATAGAACGCCAATTATTAAAATTTAATGAGTATGTGACAACTATCTCGACAAATACCGGAAAAATCATCGCTCATTCATAAAAGCTATAAAATTGGCAAATGCTTATATTTTTCGTCAATGTCTTTGATTTCCGAAATGAGCTTCTCGTAATTTATATCTGCATGAGAAGTGGAATATAAATCACTTCTTAATAAAGCAAGTTTTCTCTGGTCTTCATTGAAAGATAAGGGCAAGCGTCTCGCTAGCCCAGCTTGAACTTGTGCTAAAAATTGAATCAATACGTCTTTTTGCGCAACAGTACACATATTTTCGCCTTTAAATTAGATGTTCGTCAATTGTTGTTTTAGCAGGTAAACCATAGTTTTCACAGTTATTCCAGCGAAATACCTAAGGCCTGTGCTATTTATATTTTAGTCGCTTTACGTGGCTTTGCATCAGGTGCTTCCATTTGAGCATAGGTAGGCCGTTCAATATTAAGGCGTTGCGCTACCTCAGCCTGCGTAAGACCTAAGTACTCACCCCATGCACGTATAC
>NZ_KV793615.1:223130-258151 GCF_001808505.1 Oligella sp. HMSC09E12 | reverse complement strand
CATGCACGTATACCGCTCCAGCCATTATCCACTTTAAGATTGACAACCTCGTGCAAGAAGTGGCCGGAGGGTAACTATCACTACAACAATTTTATAATATTTAACCAGTTGGGCTAGGGATTTATAATGATTGATCTGGTAATACTTTTGTATTACTATAATGATATCTTCAGGAGGGATTTACTATGCGTTCTAATCAAGAAGTGACCAGCGTTAAACTTGGTTATCGTAAAGCGATTCTACAAGAATTAGCTGATGAACTAGGCGGTAGTGTTCATAGCCTCGTATTAGATGCTGTTGATAAGCACATTGAAGCATTGAAAGCAAAACAAGCTTATGATAGACGAGCTATGCAAGCTTATAAAGACTATCAAGAAACAGGCTTACATATTACACTTAACGAGTTTATCGATTGGGTGGATAGTCTTGAGATGGACGAGCCAAGGGATATGCCTCAATGCCACAAGTGAAGTTAGTTATTACACGGCTTGCTCAGTCTGACCTGACAAGGATTTATAGTTTTTTAAATGATTTAGGGGCAACTAAACAGGCTAATGCGGTGATGCAATTACTCAGAAGTTCCTTTTTAGCTACTCAAGATAATACGCATAATGGTAGAACTTATGATTTATCGGTAGATGGGGAGGTTTTGCGTCATGTTAGGGAGGTAATAGTTCCTTATGGCAAAAGTGGTTATAGCTATCTTTTTTGGCATGATGAAGCCAACAATCAAATAGTAGTATTAACAGTCAAGCATTTCCGTGAAAATGCTTATCGTTTAGCTTTGCTGACCTTTAGTTGAGTTCAACACTCAAAATAATTTATTCCCAGGCTCGGCCGTGGCATACGCTTTGACCGCTTATTCTACAGCGCTAATGCGTTATTTACCGCCTTGTCTGGCTATCTGTTTATCAAATACCTCCTGTTGTCTTATGACTGGCTTAGAGCTTTCAAGTTGTTTGACTAAGCTCTCTATTAACCCCTTCAAATCAGGCATAATAATAATAAAAAACAACTTAGGGGACGATGATGGCCTTAAATCTTATTTGGATGTTCTTCTTTTTTATCACCTTTGGTGTAGCCTTGATTAAATTAATCGGAGGCGATACGGAGATTTTCCAAACCATTGTAAATTCACTGTTTGACAGTTCCCAAACGGCTGCCTCCATTTCGCTTGGCCTTATCGGGATTATGGCCTTTGCCCTCGGCATCATGAAAATCGGTGAACGCGCTGGGGTGATTGATGTGCTATCGCGCTTAGTCAGTCCCTTTTTCCAGCATCTCTTTCCAGGCATTCCAAAAAACCACCCGGCCATGGGCTCGATATTGATGAATTTCTCTGCCAATGCCTTAGGTTTGGATAATGCGGCCACCCCACTCGGTCTGAAAGCGATGAAGGAGTTGAAAAGCTTAAATGACAAACCCGATACGGCGACTAATGCGCAGATTATGTTTATCACGCTTAACGCCTCCAGTTTGACCCTATTGCCGATTTCTATTTTGGCCTTACGTCAACAAGCTGGTGCAGCCTACCCCTCCGATGTTTTTTTGCCAATTTTAATTGCTACCTTTTTCTCCACCTTAACCGCTTTATTGGTGGTATCTTTTTATCAGAAAATCAATCTCTTAAATCGTACCGTCCTACTCTACTTAGGCGGTCTCACAGCAGTCGTGATTGGCACCCTGATTTATTTCACGACCCTAAGCCCCGAAGAGATTAATGTGATTTCTAAAGTCTTCGGCAACTTAGTCCTGTTTGGCATCTTTACCTCCTTTATCTTTATGGCGTTTATCAAGAAAATTAATGCCTACGAAGCCTTTATTGAGGGAGCTAAAGAGGGCTTTGAGGTAGCGGTAAAAATCATCCCTTATCTGGTCGCTATTTTAGTGGCAGTGGCGGTGTTCAGAAGCTCCGGCAGCATGGACTATATCGTCAATGGTGTGCGCTATCTTGTGGAGGCCATGGGTTTTGACAGTCGCTTTGTCGAAGCCTTACCCGTCGCCTTGATGAAGCCACTGAGCGGTTCGGGCGCACGCGGCCTAATGGTTGAGCTGATGAATGCACGCGGTGTGGATGAGTTTGCTGCCAGAGCGGCTGCCATTATTCAAGGCTCAACTGAAACCACCTTTTATGTGTTAGCGGTATACTTCGGCTCGGTCGCCGTTAAAAACACTCGCCATGCTCTGCCTTGCGCACTTTTGGCAGAACTCGCTGGTGTCATTGCCGCCATTACCATGACCTATCTGTTTTTCGGCTAAGACCAAGCAAATCGGTGAGTACTAGACTCACCGATTGTTTACATCCAGCAACGTTTAAGATCAGCTACTCACCTTCCAACCACGGTTCACTCAGTACAATAGCTTTTAATCTGTATTTTTTCAAGGAGTGACAGATGCAAGCTAAAGGACTCAATCAAGCCCAAATTCAACGTATGTTATTGACTAGCGCACTGAGTTTCGGCTTAGCCTTAGGTAGTTACAGCCTCAGCCACGCAGAGATCAGAAAAGCCAGCAATGAGCATCAGATCAGCTATCAAACGGGTGGTATCGGTCAAGAGGAGTTAGATCTGCTGCGTCAGAATGCGGCTGATTATAACGCCCAGTTCAGCTTTGCCAATGCGGCTGATCGTGCCTATTTAAACAATCTGCAGGTACAGCTTTTCAACGCCCAAAAAGAAATGGTGTTTACCGATAATCAGGTCGGCCCCCTACTCTATTTACAACTCAGTCCAGGTAGCTATGAGCTAAAAGCCAGTAGCAATGAGATAAGCAAAACACAAAAATTCACGATCAAAGAGGGTGCTGTATATAGTAGCGTATTAACCTGGTAACTTAGCATGGAGGGCGACTTACTTAGCCACACCCAGTCTTTATGAGTACTCAAGCCACTGCGTGATCATTGAATAGCACGCCGCTCGCTGACAAAGACCCATCAGGAGTAAACAATATAAAATTGTGGACATTTTTGGCATAATCTGTCAAAAACAAACTAAATTCGTGTTAATTTATAAAAACACATAAAATCTTTAATATCTATCATTTCACACGAGTTTAGGAGATACCAATGTTATTAGAGTTCTCCGTTGCCAACTGCTACTCATACGCCAGCATACAAAAATTGAGTATGATCGCAGCTGCAGGCACTGAACATGAAGAGCATAACGTAGCTTCTATCGAATTAGCATCACAGCAAGCATACCGTGTTTTAAAATCGGCCATCATCTATGGCGCTAATGCCAGTGGTAAATCCAATTTACTTAAGGCGTTAAAATTAATGAAAACATTAGTTTTAGCTTCAGCTAATGCTCAATTAGATGATCCTTTAGGCATCACTCCGTTTAAATTAAACGAGGACTTAAGTCATAGCCCCTCGGAATTTGAAGTGGACTTTATTGCTGAGGGCGTAAGATATCAATATGGTTTTAGTGCAGACAATTCGCAAATTTATGATGAGTGGCTCTATGCCTACCCAAAGCGTCAGGCGCAATTATGGTTTATGCGTGTTTGGGATGAGCGTAAGCAGCAGCATGACTGGAAGTACGGCGCTAACTTTAAAGGGACCAAGGCTATCTGGCAACGTTCAACGAGGAAAAACGCCCTTTTTCTTTCCACGGCGATACAACTTAATAATAAGCAATTGCAGCCCGTATTTTACTGGTTCAAAAACGTCTTGCAGTTTATTGGCATAACAGCGATTTCGCCTTTTTATACCGCAGAATATATTCACAAAAACCCAAATAATAAACCTCAGGCGTTACGCTTCATAAAAAGAGCAGATCTTGATATTCACGACATCATCATTGATGAGGCTGATTTTGAGGAGCCCTTAGCTAGCAATATGCCTGCCGAGCTAAAAAAACTGATCCTGTTAAATCAGACTAAAGAAGACAAGGCATTCACTATACATACGATACGTCTGACGGCTCAAGGCAAATTTGTGCCTTTTGATTTTAGTGAGGAGTCTGCAGGCACACAAAAACTTTTTCAACTCCTTGCACCATGGATGATTGCGCTAAAAGAAGGCTTAGTATTATTGGTGGATGAGCTGGATAATAGTTTGCATACGCAGCTTGTAGAATTATTGATCAAGCAGTTTCACAGCCCTCAGACTAATGCTAAAAATGCGCAACTGATTTTCACAAGCCAAAATACCAATCATTTGAATCAACGAATTTTTCGACGCGATCAAATTTGGTTTTGTGAGCGAGACTATGCACATGGTACAGAGCTCTATCCTCTCACTGATTTTACTGTACGTAAAGAGCGAGAAAATATTGAGCAAGCGTATTTAAGCGGGCGTTATGGTGGAGTCCCTTTTATAACAGAATCGCAGCTATGGGAGGAAAGCGATGAATTCAAAGAAAATAGTGAGGCACACTAGGCGAGCCAAAAATAGTTTTACACAGAGAAAGGCCAGACGACAAGCTTATGACAAAATTTTGATTGTGGGTGAGGGAAAAAGTGAACGATTTTACTTCAATGACGCACGAAATTTTCATCAGCTCAACACGGTGACAGTCCAAAGCCTAGGTAAAGATCCAATGAGGCTTGTACAGTCTGCCATAAAGGAATATGAGCAATCAGAACTCATAGGTGACGCCTATGATATGGTGTACTGTGTTTTTGATAAAGACCAACACGTAGAATACAAAGAGGCGATTGCCGAGCTCAATCGACAGCAGCCTATTGGTAAATGGCATGCCATTACCTCGGTGCCATGTTTTGAGTATTGGCTATTACTGCATTTCAAGTATACGACACAGCCTTTTAATAATTGCGCAAGTGTAATTCAACAACTTACTGGCTTTTTGCCAAGCTATAGCAAAGGTCTTGATGGTCTCTACCATAAGTTATCAGACAAGATGGATAAAGCCATAGCAAATGCCCAAAAGGCAACTATAGAAGCTCGAAACAATCGAACCGATAACCCTAGCACCCTGGTTTATCAAGTGGTGAAACACCTGCAGAAGATTGAAAAACAAACGCTTCATTAAAGGATACAGTATATAGTAGCGTATTAACCTGGTAACTTAGCATGGCGGGCGACTTACTTAGCCACACCAGTCTTTATGAGTACTCAAACCGACAAAGAACGTCAATTACGCCTGTATAAAGCCCGCGCCACCGCACTCTTGCTGTTGATGGCTGGGATCTTTATTATCACTACCATCTATCATACAGCCGACTCACCGAGCTGGTTGGGCTACCTACGTGCCTTTGCTGAGGCGGCAACGGTTGGCGCACTGGCTGACTGGTATGCCGTGACCGCTATTTTTCACCATCCCTTAGGCCTGAAAATACCGCACACCAACATTATCCGTAAGAAAAAGCAGCAAATCGGCGATAATTTAGGCGAATTTATGGTGGATAAGTTTTTAAGCGATGACAATGTCCGCCCTTATATTCAAAAGCTACAATTCTCAACATTGATCACCACCTGGCTAAGCAAAAAGTCCTCACAGGATGTACTCGTCACTGAAAGCGCCAGCTTGATCCTAGATAGCATTCAAACCATGGACGAGCGTGCGGTGGTCGCTTTTATCAAGCAACAAAGCAAGGCCTTGACTGATGGGATAGCACTGCATCAATTACTTGCCAGTAGCATTGATTTCCTCATCGATAAGCATTGGCATCATGCGCTGATACAGATCATTTCACGAGAAATCAGAAACTATATTGTGTTTAATCACAAAAGCATCTACCAAATGGTGCAGGATAAAAGCCATACCCTGGTACCTAAAGCCATTGACCGCAAAATCGCTAAAGAAATTACCCTAGCCTTAATCACCTATTTACTGGAACTAGAAAATGATCCTAAGCATCCCGCTTATAAAACCATTCCTCAGAAACTGTTAGCGTTAAAACAGGAGCTCCTCACCAATAAGGAATGGCAGCAACAACTGCAGCTTTTTAAAGATGAATGGATGCATGACGATAAATTAGAACGCATGGCCTATCAGCTTTGGTACCACCTCAAACATTCGGCCGTGCTGGTGGCCGAGGATGATGCAAGTGCCTTGCATCAACAATTAAGAAGACAAATCAAGAAGCTCGTCGCCGAGCTTCAACAAAACTCAGCATGGCAACAAAGACTCGACCCTTGGCTGCAAAAAAAAGCCTACCGCTATTTTCGTAAAAACCGCCATCTTATTGCCCGCTTTATCAGTACGACCGTAGGTCAATGGGATGCGGAAAAACTAAATCGTACCCTCGAACTTGAGGTAGCAAAGGATCTACAATGGATCCGTATTAATGGCACCATCGTTGGTGGCTTGGTAGGACTGCTGCTGCATGCGCTATCTACTTGGCTCTAGCACACAGATTGCGCACGCCCTAATTGCTAAGCGGAATGGCATAGGTCCCCACCACATGACACACCGCTTTATCCTCCTCACCCTCAGAGTAAATATAAACTTCACCCACGGCCAAGCTGCGACCGACTTTTAATAAATTACACTCGGCAATTAAATGCTTATCCGCACTCGGCTTTCTTAAAAAAGAAACATTTAAATTCGTTGTTACGGCTAAGGGCACAATCCCTATCTCACCCAAAATAGCAATATACAAAGTGACATCTGCCAAGCCCATCATACAAGGGCCGGAGACCGTACCGCCGGGTCTAAGATCGGCCTCGGTCACAATATGTCGCACCCTCGCTGCACCTTCACCCACCGCTAACACATCGACCGGCATTTGTGGAAAATCTTTTTCTAAAAAAGCCACAATCTCATCTAAGCTCGCTTTGTTAACCACCCTCTGATTACTCATCTTTTACCCCTATAGTATTAACCCTGTTAATGCTTGCCAGCCCGATATATAAAGACGCTGAAGCCCATATAGTAATACCCTAATACCAAAGTCTTGTATATAAAATTTATCACTAAACGTATATTAAATTGAGTGCTCATAAAGCGCCGGCTATTGCTATGGCAGTAGTTCAACCATCAATTAAATACACAAATCACAACAATAACTATTACCCGGGAGACAATTATGACGACTTCTAGCGACCATGTCGCCAAGCTGATAGCCAGTCCTAAGTATCAGGAATTGGTCCAAAAACGGAATCGTATTAATAATACCTTCTTTTTGATCATGCTATTGGTATACGCCGGTTTTATCTTTTTGGTTGCCTTTGCCCCAGGCTTGATGGAACAGCCTATCGGTAATATGACCATGAGTATCGGTGTTGCTTTAGGTACTTTAGTACTGATCAGTGCCAGTATTATGATCATTGTTTATACCATTGTTTGTAATAAAACCATTGACCCGCTACTTGCCGAAGTCCTTAAGGAGGTTCAATAATGTCTAGATTATTCGCTACACTCTTACTTATGGCAGGTTCAAGTTCCATTGCAAGCGCCGCCACAGCCGGTCCGAGTAAACCGGCCATTATTATGTTCTTAGTGTTTATTGCGGGTACCATGGGCATTACCTATTGGGCAGCCCGCAAAACACAGTCCACGTCCGACTTCTACACTGCCGGCGGTGGCATTTCGGGTTTCCAAAATGGTCTAGCCATTGCCGGTGACTACTTATCTGCCGCATCCTTCCTAGGAATTGCCGGTATGGTCTATGTCAGTGGTTTTGACGGTGTGGTTTATGCGATTGGCTTTATGTTTGGTTGGCCTACCGTGATGTTCTTAATTGCTGAACGGTTGCGCAACCTAGGTCGTTACAACTTCGCCGACGTGACTGCTTTCCGCTTAAAGCAAACCCAGATGCGTACCCTTGCTGCGAGTGCTTCACTGTTAATTATCTGCCTTTACTTGATTGCGCAGATGGTAGGTGCCGGCAAGCTAATCGTTTTACTTTTCGGCATTAACTACAAATTAGCGGTCGTGATTGTAGGTGCCTTGATGATGGTGTATGTTGCTTTTGGCGGCATGACAGCAACCACTTGGGTACAAATCATTAAAGCGGTCCTCATGCTTTTCGGTGCGAGCTTAATGACTTTCTTAGTCTTAAAAGCCTTTAATTTCAACATTGATACGATGCTTGAAAAAGCGGTAGAAATTCACCGTGATGGACGTCATATTTTAGCACCGGGTGAGAGCTTAATTTCAAACCCGATTAACGCCTTATCGCTGGGCTTGGCCTTAGCGTTAGGTACGGCGGGTCTACCGCACATTTTAATGCGCTTCTTTACCGTGGCTAACGCTCAAGAAGCTCGTAAGTCCGTGATTTGGGCCAGTAGCTTTATCGGTTACTTCTACTTGCTAACCTTTATTATCGGCTTCGGTGCGATCTGGTTACTCAGCCAAAATCCTGAGCTATTTAATCGCGGTCCTGATGGCAGCTTCGATTTGATTCGTGACCTTATTGGTGGCACCAATATGGTGGCGGTTCACTTAGCCAGTGCGGTTGGTGGTGAGTTATTACTGGGCTTCTTAGCAGCGGTGACCTTTGCCACCATTGTTGCAGTCGTGGCCGGTTTATCTCTTGCCGGTGCGGCTGCGATTTCACATGACTTATACGATAATGTGATCGCCAAAGGCAATGTGACCGAAGAGCAAAAAATGCGTATTTCTCGTATTTCCACGGTTGCTTTAGGTGTGTTGGCCATTCTGTTAGGGATTATTTTTGAGAACCAAAACGTTGCCTTCATGGTAGGTTTAGCTTTCGCTATTGCTGCAAGCTCTAACTTCCCAGTGTTGGTATTGTCCATCTCTTGGCGTGGTTGTACCACCCGTGGTGCCACCCTCGGTGGTTTCATCGGCTTAATTACCGCCACCGTTTGGGTTGTATTAAGTAAAACCGTGTGGGTTGATGTGTTTGGCTTTGCTGAGCCTATCACCCCATTCCCTAACCCCGGTATTCTTTCCATCCCATTAGCCTTTATCTCCATCTGGTTCTTCTCTATCACGGATAAGAGCGCAGATGCGGCCAAAGAGAAGGCAGCCTTCGATGCACTTAACGTACGTTCACAAACTGGTCTCGGTATCAGCAAAGCTGAAGTGCACTAAGTTTAACGGCATCAAAGCGCACATTTGATTACAGAAATGTGCATATAATAAAGGGAGTCTGTGAATAGACTCCCTTTATTGCGTTTTGGAGCGGTTGATGAATGAACTACTGATAGCGGATGACCATCCTTTATTCCGTGAAGCCTTGCGGGGCTTGATTTCCAAGCATTACCCTGGTGCCAAGATTTACGAAGCGGAAAATGCCGATTCGGTATTTTCCTTGGTTGATGATCATGCCGATGCGGACTTACTGCTATTAGACTTAAATATGCCGGGCGCAGAGGGCTATAGCTCATTAGTTTTTTTACGGGCACAACACCCTCAATTACCTATTGCTATTATCTCCGCTCACGAAGATCCGATGCTGATGCGTCGCGCCATCGATCACGGTGCCATGGGCTATATCCCGAAATCAGCCGATATCGAAACGCTCTGCCAAGCCATCGATCATATACTCACGGGTGAGGTCTGGCTGCCTTCTAATGTACAACAAGCACCCGCCGTCACGCTCAAAGAAAAGGAGGCGGCACAGCGCGTAAGTGAGCTGACACCGCAGCAATTCCGCGTCTTGCAGATGGTGACTCGTGGTCGCCTCAACAAGCAAATCGCCTATGATTTGGGTGTTTCTGAAACCACTATCAAAACCCATATGACGGCCATTTTACGCAAACTCGGTGTGAGCAATCGCACCCAAGCGGTATTGCTCGCCTATGAACTCGATCTACAAAGTAAAACAGAGGCTGACTTGCGGGAGTTTCTGGGCGAGCAACCCTAGCACTCGCCCCCTGAGATTGAATTAGGAGGATTTTGGATTCCCACTGTCAAATTTTGGCTTAATGCTCTCATACTGGGCGGTTAAAAAGGCCCTCAGGCGAGCCGGCTTTAAGGGCTTTGTCAGTACTAAATAACCTCGCTGGCGAGCTTTTTGGCGCAGCTCATCACTGCCATCTGCCGTCAATAAGGCGCCATGTAAATAGCGTGCATTTTCACGCAACGCATCCAAACTATCTAAACCGTCCAAGCGATCATGCAAATGATAATCCGCTAACAGCACATGCGGTTTTTGCTCCATTTTGTTGAGCGCCTCATCAATGGTGGTGGCAGCAATCACCTCAACCCCCCATTGTCCTAGCAATATCGTCATGCCACTGATAATTTCCACATCATTATCTAAGCAGAGTACACGTAAACCGGCTAAGGGCAGATCGTCTGGCACCGTTTCAATCCTATTTGGCTTAATCGCTTCTGCGGCCGTGGCCATGGGTACTCGCACACTAAACATACTGCCTTTACTCACTTCCGACCGTACCGCCAGCTGATGCCCCAACAGCACAGAAATACGCTGACAAATCGATAAGCCCAAACCTAAACCCCGTTCGCCCCAATCAAAACTCTGCTCATAGCGCTGAAACTCATCAAATATATGCGCTAAATGATTGCTTGGAATGCCTTGGCCGCTATCCCACACCTGAAACTCGACTTCATCGCCACGCACTCGTCCGCCCAAAATAATGCGCCCCTCTCGGGTATAACGAAAGGCATTTGCCAACAGGTTTTGCAGAATACGCCGTAATAAACGCATATCGCTACGCACATAAACTGGTCGCATAAACACTTGAAAACGTAGGTTTCTACGCTTAGCTGAGGGAGCATACTGCTGGTATAAATCATCTAGTAAAGCCTTAGCATTAAACACCTGTATCTCAGGCTGCAAACCACCGCTGTCTAGCTTGGATAGATCTAATAAGCCCTCCAACAGCTCCTCTGCCGCCCGTAGCGAGGTATCCACCCGTTCCGCCAAATGTCGCATCTGCTCGACACTATCGGTGCCGTCATGTAAGGCGGATGCAAAAAGCCTAGCCGCATTAATCGGCTGTAACACATCATGACTCACTGCGGTTAGGAAATAGCTGCGTGATTGTTGTGCCCGCTCCGCTTCCTCCGTCCGCTCAGCAACCCGTTGCTCCAACGTGACATTCATCTCTGTTAATTCCTGTTCGACCCGTTTAAACTCTGTCACATCGGTATAACTGGTAACATAACCACCACCGGGCAAGGGTCGACCGCGTAGCTCAATCACCTGCCCCTCACCAATCAAGCGCTGCGCCGAATAAGAGCTTCCCTCAAGCATATAGCCCAACCGTCGCTCAATCAATTCGGTTAAATTTTCCCCGTCAAGCATGCGCAAACGCCCACGCTTGGCATTGAACTCCATAATTTCGGATACCGGCTGCCCAACTCTCAACAAATGTTGTGGAATATCCAAGAACTCCTCATAGCGCTGATTCCACGCCACTAAGCACATATTCGCATCCACCACACTGATACCCTGCTCCAAATTCTCCAGGGTAGACAACAACACATCGCGATTAAAGCTCATTTCCTGGCGCGCTTCATCCAGCACGGAAACAATGGCATCCACCTCCACCCCCGAACCACGTAAGGCACTATTTAACACTAAGCGTGCGGAAGCAGCACCGACGACAGCAGCTAACATCAGCTCAGCAAATTGAATCCACTCGGCATCGGCCCGTAGATCCTTGCTCAGCTCTAACCCTCTTTCTCGCGCCTGCATTTCAAAAGCCCAACCGGCCTTAGCCTCACCCACAATACGACCACTAATCACCAACAAGTCCTGCACCAAAAGGTTACTCGGCACATTCATCGACTCTAGCCGACGATACTTAGCGAAAGGGTCCAGAAACGGACGAGCACGTAGTCTTTCACCTAAGCTAGGTCCTTTAATTAAAGAAAAGAGTAGGAAAAAAGCGATATTAAATAATAATGACCAAAAGGTGCCATGGGTTAAGGGATCCATGCCACTGATACCGAAAAGCTGATGTGGCCTTAACCAGTGAATGCCGAAAGGTCCTTGCTCTACCCACTCATAGGAGAACCACTCAGACTCGGCTAGCGACGGTAACAATAGGGTATAAGCCCACAGCAAGGAGCCTGCCACCAAGCCTGCTTCAACCCCACGGCGACTCGCCCCCAGCCAGCTTAAGCCACCAATCAGACCTGGCGCAAATTGCACCACCGCCGCAAAAGCCATTAGGCCATAGGCTGATAATGCGATTTCCGAACCCGTGCCGACATAATAGCCATAGGCTGCCATCACTAAGACAAAAACCGAACCGCGCCTCATCCATAATAACGATTTGGAATAATCACCATGACCACCATCAGCCCAACCACGTCGCAACAAGAAAGGCATGATCAAATCATTACTGACCATCGTCGCCAAGGCCACACTGGTCACAATCATCATGCCGGTAGCTGCCGAAAAACCGCCAATATAGGCTAATAAAGCGAGTATGGTTTGCTCCTTATGCAGTGGCAACACCAACACATAACTATCAACCGCCTCCGCACCCGTTTGTTCGAATACATTGAGAGACACGATGGCAATCGGTATCACCATCAGCGCAATCAATATCAGATACAGTGAAAACATCCAACGTGCGTACTTAATATCCCGCACATCGCCGCATTCCACAATGGTCACATGGAACTGGCGTGGCAAACAAACCACCGCTGCAAAGGCTAATAAGGTCTGCCCGACAAAACTCATGGAGCTGGTATGTTGCGTCAAGGTTTCAAGGGCACCAACGGCATTTAGATCCTCCGCATGAACCCACAAAAAGGCAAAAATCCCCACGGCAATTAAGGCCACGAGCTTGATCAATGACTCAAAGGCAATCGCTAGCATCAAACCGGGGCGGTGCTCCGTTGCATCCGCTTGACGAGTACCAAAGACAATCACGAAAAGCGCCATGAGCGCAGCCACATAAAGCGCCGGATCCCCAAAAAAGCTCGTCGAAATCTCCTGCCCAATAAACACCCCAATACTCATCGTCACCGCCTTAAACTGTAAAGCCAGATAAGGCACCACGGCAATCAGCGCAACAATGGTCACTAAACCCGCCAGGCGCTGAGAGCGTTCATAGCGACTGGCCATAAAGTCGGAGATAGAAACAATGCGTTGACTTTGTGCCACCAAGGCCATACGCTCTAAAAACAGCCCAAAAAACACAAATAACAACAGCGGACCTAAATAAATCGGTAAATAGCCCCAACCGAAGCGTACCGCACTCCCCACCGCACCGTAGAAGGTCCATGACGAACAATAAACCGCTAAGGATAAACCATAAACAGCCGGTCTTAACCAAAGACGCTTTTCATATAATGGATAGCGATCGCCAATCCAGGCAATGCCGAATAAGGTGGCCAAATAAATAAATGAGGCCAATATAACGTATGTTGGTGACATCTGCTCCTCTCACCCTCCTACTTTAGTAGCGCCACACCATTTCTTGCTCTTTTTAGATGTATATTGTAAGAGTAATAATAAATAAGATACCAATAAGACTGATTGCTAAATGCTTAAAATCAGTGTAATCGCTAGGTTCTTTATTTGGAAGTTCATTGAATAATAAACGGATTAAATAAAGAACAACAAATAAAAACAAAATCAACCTTTTGTTGATTCAACTACAATCATGGAGACATTATGGCCAATTCAGACTTAAACTTTGACAAGTACCCACAAAAACCTCATGGTGGCGTATTAATTAATCAGATGGTCCCTGAGCATAAGCGCGAAGCCGAGATGGAGCGCGCTCGTTCCTTGCCAAGCATTCGGGTAGACTTAGAAGCCGTCATTACGATTGAGATGATTTGTACCGGTGTCTTATCACCGATCAAGGGCTTCATGAACAAGGAGGATTATCTTTCTGTACTTGAAAAAGGTCGCCTCAAAGACGGCACAATTTGGCCTGTACCTATTAGCTTTGCTCCCATCGGCGATCGTAACGCTGAGGTGATCGCCGGCTTAAAGGTGGGAGGCGAGGTCGCTTTAATCGACTCCTCCAATGAACCCGTAGCGATTTTAGAAATTGAGGATATTTTTGATTACGATAAAGAGCACCGTGCGCAGAGCCTATTCGGCACCACCGATCGTAATCACCCAGGGGTAGACTCGATTAACCGTCGTATGGGCACAAAGTCTCTTGGTGGTACTTTACATCTATTACGTCGTGCCGACTGGGGTCCGTTTGAGAAACTACGGCTTGAGCCGAGAGACACATGGAAGCTCTTCTACGAGGAGCGTGGTTTCCGCAGCGTCGCCGGCTTTATTACCGGTGCTAACCCACTACACCGCGGCCACGAGTATATTCACCGTAATGCCCTCGAGGAGGTGGATGGTATTTTCCTCCAACCACTCGTTGAAATGGCTAAGCGTGAGTATGTACGTCACGAGTACCGTATGCTCGCTTACCGTAACGTACTGGACACCTACTACCCTCAGGATCGCGCAATCCTCGGGCCACTACGTGTTACCTATATTTTCGCAGGTCCTCGCGAAGCGGTGTTACACGTCTTACTGATGAAAAACTACGGTTGTACCCATGCACTGATCGGTCGAGATCATGCAGGTACAGGTAGTTACTATGATAAATACGCTGCACACAGCATCTTTGAAGAGTACACGCCAGAGGAGATGGGTATCGACGTACGCTTCTTCCATGAGGTGTTCTATTGTACGCGTTGTGCCAGCCATGCGACGCCGCATACTTGCCCGCACGATGAGCGCTTCCGCTTAAATATTTCGGGTACCGGTATCCGCGAAATGCTGCGCTACGGTTTTGTACCACCTAAAGAGGTTATTCGTCCCGAATCCGCACTTGCGGCGATGCAAGGGGTACAGCCTAAGGGCGTCGATGCCGAGGGTAAAGGCGTACTACCTGTCGGCAAGGTGATTAAGAGTATGTACCCGTACTATACGCACTACACTCGCCTGGGTGGCTCGAAGCGTCCGGTACCACTGGAGATTGATGACTTGACCCTACTCGACTTGGAGCAAGCAACTTTCGATGCACGTTATCACGCAACCGATATCTATAAGGATGTTTACGCTGAGTACACGGCACTACTTGACCATAACCGCACCTTACAGCCAGCATGGCGCGGTGATGCTCGTCGTGACATGGCGCGTATGCAGGAGCGTACCATCTCCGACTTAGAGGAGAAGTTATCAGCAGCACCGGATAGCTCATCTGATGAGTTTATGTATCAGGATCGCAAAGAGGTAGAAAAGGAGCTTGAGGTAGCTAAGAAGTTGCTCACTGATGCCCCTTCGGCCCTTAACACCGAGACGCTAAATGAGCGTTGCTGGAACGTTTTACCGTACAAACGCTATCGCGGTGCGGATAATGACTAGTTCCTAAGCATGGCTCAACAGGCTCTGCTTGAAGCCTGCGAGCGGCTCAGTCGATGATAAAAAGCGCAATCGGTACGAGATGAAACTGGTTGCGCTTTTTTGCCTTTGATAGCCCTTCTGATAGGGCGATCTCACAAGCCTCGCCTGTCCTTTTAACCGCATTAATTGAGGTCACTCATGGATGAACTCATTCGCGCTACCATCGCCCATTTGCAGCAATTTTATCCATTTCAAAAAATGGAGATGCCGTTTTTGGAGTTGCTTGCCAAGCACTGTGAAAGCAACTACTTTAAAGCGGGTGAAGTTATTCTCGACATCAGCACAGAGGGGCCACCCGACACCTTCGTGATTATCAAACAGGGCTTTGTAGAAAGTCAACGTGAGGCCAAAGGGGTAGAAAACTTTAAAAATGCCTTTGAATACGAAGAAGGCGATGCCTTTCCCTATGGCCCCTTACTCTCAAATTTACCCAATCGAAGCCAGTTTATTGCGATTACCGACTGCTTTGTGTATGAGGTACCGGCCACTATTTTTTATCAACTGCATCAGCAGTGTCCTACCTTCAGAAACTTTTGTGAAGCGCGTCTAGCCTCCCTCCTCGAAGAGTCAAAGCGTATTATCCAAAACCAACAAAGTCATAGCCAAAGCGGCGAACAGCCTTTAGCGATGGAGCTAGGTGAGGTGCTTAAAGCGGAGGTGATTAGCTGCAGACCGGATAAGCCCTTAAGGGAGGTGTTAGACATTTTAGCCACAACCAATATCGGCTCCATGGCCATTGTGAATGAGGATTTGCATCCCTTAGGGATTTTTACGCTCAATGATGTGTTGCGTCGAGTCGCTATTCCCGAGGTTGATCTGGATCGACCCATTGCCGACTTTATGACACCCGATCCGATTGCCTTAAGGGCCGATAATTTAGCCTATGAAGCGGCGATTATTATGGCTAAGCATGGTTTTAGGCATATTTTTGTGATTAACCAACAGCAACAGCTGTTAGGGGTTATTTCCGAACGCGATCTTTTTGCTTTGCAACGCATCGGCCTCACGGATATTGCCCAAGGGATTCAGGAAGCTAAAACGCTTGAGGACTTAGCTCAAAGTCAAAACCAAATCAAAAAACTCGCCAAAAATATGATGGCGCAAGGGGTCGCAATTGAACAGTTAACACAACTGATTTCACACTTAAATGATCAGCTGGTACGTGCGGTGATCAACTTACAGTTGCCGCATCATCCGGAGGTGCAAAATATTGACTTTGCTTGGATTGCGATGGGTTCCGAGGGGCGTGAAGAGCAGCTCTTTTATACCGATCAGGATAATGGCATTATCTTTAAGGATAGTGATGACCGGGCCAGTACACGGGCAGCACTGATTGCCTTTGCCAAGGATGTAAATCACGATCTGGCTAAAATCGGTTTCCCACTCTGTACGGGTAATATCATGGCAATGAATCCTGAGTGCTGTCTAAGTGATATGGAATGGCGCCAACGCTTTGCGCAGTGGATTAATAACCCCGATGCTGAAGCGCTCTTAAATGCCACGATTTTCTTTGATTTTAGAGCCGTTGCGGGCAACCTCAGCTTAGCACAGCAATTAAGAAACTGGTTAGCCCGAACCGCACCCGAACAAGCTTTATTTTTACGCTTTTTAACGCAAAATGCGCTTAGAAACCGCCCCCCTTTAGGGCTAATCAAGGATTTCTCCACCCGCAGTGACGGCACCATCAATCTGAAGTTTAACGGCGCTGCCATGATTGTGGATATTGCGCGCATTCTCTCATTGGCGCATGGCTCTACCGCCAGCAACACCTTTGAGCGTATACGTGAGGTCATCGATCAAGCGGATTTAAGTAAAAAGCAACTTCAGGGCTGTCTTGAAACCTTTGCCTTTATCCAGTTGATACGCATGAAGCATCATTTCGAACAAGAGGAAATGGGCATCGAACTCAGTAACAATATCGATCCTAAAAAGCTTGATGATTTAAGCACACGCGTGTTACGCGAAGGTTTCCGCTTGATACGCAATATTCAAAATACCTTAGCACATAAATACCGCCTCTAAAGGTGATGCCATGTCATTATTAAACGGACTTTCAGCGCTTTTTAAAACGCATCGAGGCACGACCAAGCCCGAGCTCACTGCGGATATAGAGGCGCGTTTAAAACGCTGGCAGGCACTACCTAAGGTCAGCTTGGACAGACCTTTTGAAAACACGGATTTTGTGGTACTGGATCTAGAAACCAGTGGCTTTTCTTTTAAAAAAGATCATGTAATTGCGATTGGTGCCTGTAAGCTACAACAGGGTCGCATCCCACTTGCTCAGTCCTTTCAAATCATTTTGAAGCAGGAGCAAAGCAGTAGCAAGGATAATATTCTCGTACACCATATTAGTGATAGTGAACAACGCTCAGGGATTGAGCCGGCTGAGGCCTTAATGCAGTTTTTGGAGTATCTAGGCAAGGATCCCTTGATTGTTTATCATGTAGGCTTTGACCAGCCCATGCTGGATAAAGCGTTAAAACAGTATTTGGGGATTGAGCTTAAGCAGCACACGTGGTTTGATGTAGCCTTTGTGGCGCCGATATTTTTGCCTAAGGTATCG
The DNA here is from genome assembly GCF_001808505.1 of Oligella sp. HMSC09E12. NCBI lineage: Bacteria > Pseudomonadati > Pseudomonadota > Betaproteobacteria > Burkholderiales > Alcaligenaceae > Oligella > Oligella sp. HMSC09E12. Next base: position 240,363 of record NZ_KV793615.1, on the reverse strand, counting down.
ACCAAGCGTCAGAGCTTAGATTTTTGGAGCACGCACTTCAACATTAACAATCCGCATCGGCATAGCGCCGTGTTTGATGCCATTGCCACTGCCGAAGTGATGCAAGCGGTGATGAAGCAAGCACTAAAGGAAAATAGTGCCAAGCATATCGGTGCGACGCTAAGCATGCAAACTCTCTACAAAATGCAACGTCGCGCCATGAAAATTCACCGTCAACTCTATGGCACAGCCTAGCACTGTGCCTATGGTGACGATACTCCTGGCTTGCGAACAATTGCTATTGGGCCGCTTTTTTAATGGCACTTGCACCAAAGGCCTTTAATGCTTCGAGACCGCGTACATCACTGGCTTGGAGCTGGTAGTAGTAGCGATTTTGCTTTGCCAAATCACGTTCAATAGACTCGATCATCTTGGCTTGACGCTCATAGCGACTCTGCCAAAACTCATTAGCCGCATCGTCTTTAGGTTCAGGTAGCACCTGATTAATAATCAAATGCCTACAAGGCATATTAAAATGCGCCAATTGATGTACCGCACGACGGGTTTCCGCCAAAGGCAGCATCTCCGGTATCATCACTAAGACAATGCTGCATTTATCCCCATCATCAAGAATATGCCCTGCCTGATGAAATAGCTGTTGCCGCTTTTTAAGAATGTCCAAGGCCTGCTGCCAACGCGCATCCTTTTCTTCGCTCATTAAGGGATTGGCTTCGACATTTTTTTTGTCCCAAAATGGCTTGGCTGCCTCACGCATTTTTTGCTGACGCCCCTGCTGACTCATTAGGCCCTCAGTCCACGCATTCATCAACTTCGGCAGTTCCAACAAGCGTAAGGTGTGACCAGTGGGTGCAGTATCAAATACCACATGTTCAAAACCCATCGCCGGGGCATTGACAATATAGTGACACATTGCTTCCAGCATCGCCGCCTCCTCTGCACCCGGTGAGCTTTTGGAAGCTTCCAAATGCTCTTTCAACTTAGGTAGCATCTCGGGGCGAGCATAGGCCTTAATCGTCGTCATCACCTGGGCAAAATGCTCATCAATCATCCGATGCGGATTCATCTCAAGGGCGAATAAATTATCCGTCAGTGGGGTAATTTCACCACTTAATTCACGCTCCAACACATCACCCAAACTATGCGCTGGGTCAGTCGACACAATTAAGACTTTTTTACCAGACGCTGCTAGCCGAGTCGCCAAGGAAGCGGCATGCGTGGTCTTACCGACACCACCCTTACCGCCGACAAAAATCACTGATTTACTAGAAAGATCATTTAATAGCGAATCCATCCCTACTCCTCATTTAACTAGCAACAACCAAAACGGTCCATGGGCGAATGCTCCATGCCCATACGCAAATGCCATTCATGGAACTCCTCCATCAATAAAGGTTGCAGCTCCAAGGTATAGTACGTCATGCTATTAGGCACACCCAAGCTTTCAGCAAACACGATCAACATAAATAAATCCTGTTCATCTCGATAAGCGCGGCTTAAGGTCTGCCGATAGGGGGCATGGTAAAACTCATCCAAACCATCCAAAAAACTTCTGATTTTATCTTTGATTGACATGATTCTCTCGCTACTGACAACATAAGCCTTGACCCACCGGCGAGTACAAGGCTTATGCTAATTTGATTAAACTATGATGAATTACTGCTGTAGCTGGGCGCCTTTTTTAGGCCAATAGCGTTTTAAGGTCGCAATGCTTTCTAAAATCACCCAAATTGAGCAAATCAGCACCACAATATCCAGCACAACTAAAAGCCTTTCACCGTTTTCATAGAAATCCATCAGTTGTGAGAGTAAGGCAATCACGGTCATCGTTAATAAGAACACCATCGGAATCAAGGTGAACCACACTCGGCGACCTGCTTTTAATAACATCACACTCACAACGAGGAGGGTTAAACCCGCCATGATTTGGTTAGTAGTACCGAATAATGGCCAAATGGTCATCCCACCGGTACCTTTAATACCACCGGCACCAAAGGCTAACAGTAAGCAAGAACCAACCGCTAAGAGGGTGGCTACAGAGCCTTTTTGTAAGGTCTTAATATTGTATTGTTCACCCCACTCTTGGAATATGTAGCGCTGTAAACGCACCCCGGTATCCATGGTAGTACCAGCAAAGAGGGCTGCCATCACAGTCAGCATCGTCGCCGACAGTTCCTGACTGATGCCCAAGCCTTGATTCATGATATTAGCACCACCGGTAATAAAGGCACCCACACCACCTTGACCATATGCAACATACACCGCTTGCCAGTCAACTAAGGTCGCAAAACCAGCAGTTGCAGCCAAGATAGAGGCAAGCGCCAACATACCCTCACCCATGGCACCGAAATAGCCTACAAAGCGCGCATCGGGCTCACGATTAATCTGCTTGGAGGTGGTACCTGTGGACACCAAACCATGGAAACCTGAAATCGCACCACACGCAATGGTGACAAATAACAATGGCATAATGGGTGGCGTGCCCGGAGGCGCATCCCGATTAATCGCGGGCGCCACAATCTCAGGTTGCACCAGCACAAAGGAAAGATAAAGTACAAATAAACCGACAAACAACTGCAGACCATTAATGTAGTCACGTGGTTGCAATAGCATCCAAACAGGTAACAGTGAGGCGATAGCGGCGTATGCAAATAACAAAATAATCCACCACGCATTCGCCGGCAGCCCCATCATCTCAGTAGGTAGCGCCAACGGCACCATCGGACCAATATAAATTAAGAAATATAATGCGACCACACCGATCAGAGAGACGATAGGCAAATTCAGTTTCCAACGATAAATCGCCTGTCCGATAAAGAAAGCGACGACCAAGGCACCCCAAACTGGCACCACGGAGGAAGGTGTATTGATCATCATGCCGGCAATCACCACTGCAAACACCGCATTAACCATCAATAACAACAAGAAGATCACAATGGAGAATAAAGCACGAACCCGCTTATTAAGCACGATGCCGGAGACTGCGCCGATGGAACGTCCCTTGTTACGCACACTGGCCCAGACAGCGGACATATCGTGTACACCGGCAAAGAAAATGGTACCTAAAACGACCCATAAAAAGGCCGGTAACCAACCCCAAATCACCGCAACCGCTGGTCCTACAATTGGCGCCGCACCCGCCACAGAGGTAAAGTGATGGCCCCAAAGTACGTACTTATTCGTAGGCACAAAGTCGACCCCGTCATTAAACTCGTGCGATGGCGTATTAAAATCCGGGTCTAAGGCAAGAATTTTTTGCGCGATAAAACGCCCATACACAAAGTATCCGAGCGCCATCAACAGCAAACCGATGACTAAAATAATAAATGAGTTCATGCTGATGCTCCTAAGATAAGAACTGAACTACTAACTGATAAATCGAGCGCATGGTTCAATATCGAGGCTATCGTTATTCAGGCATCAACAAGGCAACAGCACTTGGATATTCAACCAATCTCTGCCTGCATTTTATAACGAAGGGATACAATTTTTAAATAGAGACTTACGATAAGCGAGGTAATTTGGGGTTATCCCTAGGTTTAAGCTTTGCTCTGTTCTGCGCCTTGCGCTGCCTCTGCCACGGCTTTATACGCATCAATACGCTCAATACGATCCCTATAAAAGCGCAGTAAGAACAATCCCGGCAAGGCAATTAGCACGGTAATTAAATAAAAATTAGCCCACCCTAAAGAGGCCACGATCGGCGGTGTCAGTGGTCCCGCCAAAAACACTCGACCCACACTGGCTAATGCGGTCAGTAGGGCAAATTGGGTTGCCGTATAGCGCACATCACATAGGCCCATAACCAGTGCCACAAAAGCAGCTGTGCCCAAGCCGCCGCAGATATTTTCAATGCCCACGGCAATCGCCATAACGGGGACATTGCCGGGGAACATGGCGACCACGTAATAACCAAAATTCGAGATTGCCTGCAACACACCAAAAATCATTAAAGAACGGTAAGTGCCCCATTGACTCATCAGGGAGCCGCCAATTAAGGCACCAATAATGGTTGCCACCACGGCTAAAATCTTATTCACGGTGCCGATCAGTTCCGGCGCAAAACCAGCGCCACGAATTAAAAACGTCGTTGATAATGCACCAGCAAAGGCATCACCTAATTTATATAAAACGATGAGCAGTAATAAAGCCCACGCCTCAGGACGCGAGAAAAACTCCTTAAAAGGTAGAACAAATGCCTCCTCCAAGGTGCGCGGTTGTTGCACCTCATGTGGTTCAGGGGCAAAAAAACTAGCCACGGCACACAAGGCCATTATCACCCCCATGAGCATATAGGTGCCGCCCCAACCCAACCATAAAGGTGCCAATATCAAGGCTAGACCGCCGGAAACAATCATCCCCACGCGATACCCCAAGGTACGAATCGCTGCGCCTGCGGCGCGCTCCTCGGCTTGTAATACCTCAGTACTATAGGCATCAAAGGCAATATCCTGAGTGGCTGATAAAAAAGCCAATAAGGTTGCCAACACGGCCAACAATAAAAGATGCTCAGCTGGATTTAATAAACCCATCAACACCAAGACTGTGGCAATACCAAGCTGCGTCAGCGCCATCCAACCCCGTCTGCGACCCATAAACGGTGGTACATAGCGATCGATCAAGGGAGACCATACAAACTTAAAGGTATAGGCCATACCGACTAAGGTCAAAAAACCGATTTGCTGCAACGAGACATTAGACACCGTAGCCCAAGCCTGGAACGTGCCACCTGATAAGGCCAAAGGCAAACCACTGGCAATCCCCAGTAAAAATAGCGGTAAGACGCGCGGACTTAAATAGGGTTGAATGTATTTAGCAAACACGCTGATCATTCCTTAGGCAACGACCTTGTCACTGGCGATGGCTTCAGCGCGCGGGGTTTTAAAGTAATAAACCGCTAAGGAACTACGCCAACTCGGTAAAAAGCCGACGCGCTTACCGTTATTGTAGGTAGAACGCTTAATAATGCGTAATCCCAAATGCTCCGCCAAGGCCTCAAAGTCTTTTAACGTGCAGAGGTGAATATTAGGCGTGTTATACCATTCATAAGGCATTTGCCCAGTAACTGGCATACGCCCCTGAAAAATCGACCACCAATGCGTCCAATGACCGAAATTAGGAAAAGACACAATGCCATAATCCGCCACCCGTGCCATTTCACGCAAAATATGCTCAGTATTAAGCATGGCTTGTAGCGTCTGCGACAGCACCACCACATCAAACTGCTTACAATCAAAAAGTGCCAAGCCGTCTTCCAGGTTTTGTTGCACCACCGGCACGCCCTTTTCTACACAGCGGATAACCCGTTCATTATTAATTTCAACGCCGACACCGGTCACCTTTTTATGGTGGTTAAGATAATTCAATAAATCCCCAGTACCACAGCCTAAGTCCAACACACGGCTATTACTCGGAATCCAATCGGCCATTTCCTGAAGGTCTACACGAATCGTTTGCTGGCTCATAAGGCGCGCTCCTTGGCGATTTTCTCAAAATAACCGCGCACGACCCCATGGTAAGTCGGGTTATCCAATAAAAAGGCATCATGTCCATGTGGGGCATCAATTTCAGCATAAGTGACCTCATGCTGATTTTTTAATAAGGCCTGTACCAGTTCTCTACTCATGGATGGCGGGAAACGCCAATCAGTGGTAAAGGACACGGTTAAAAAGCGCGACTGTAAATGCGCCAAGGCCTTGGCTAAATCACCCCCACCATATCTACGAGCCGGATCAAAATAATCCAAGGCACGGGTAATTAATAAATAGGTATTGGCATCAAAGTACTTGGAAAATTTCTCGCCCTGATAACGCAAATAGGACTCTACCTCAAACTCTACGTCAAAGCCGTAGTTATAACGACCATCTTCAGCATAATTACGGCGGTCACGACCAAACTTCTCGGCCATATCGTCATCCGATAAATAAGTAATATGACCTAGCATACGTGCCACCGACAAACCGGCCCGAGGCACCGTATCAAAGGCATAAAAATTACCCTGATGAAACTCCGGATCGGTGGTAATGGCACGGCGGGCTACCTCGTTAAAAGCGATATTTTGCGCCGATAAACTAGGGGTACTGGCAATCACCACGCAATGATCCACCCGCTCTGGCCATTGAATCGCCCAGCTTAAGGCCTGCATACCACCTAAGGAACCGCCCATCACGGCCGCAAATTGCCTAATCCCGAAATAATCCGCCAAACGGGCTTGAGCATTTACCCAATCCTCCACCGTCACCATCGGAAAAGCGGCGCCCCAAGGCTGATTGGTACGGGGATTAATACTGGCTGGCCCAGTTGAACCAAAGCAAGAGCCAAGATTATTAATCCCTATCACATAGAACTTATTAGTATCCACCGGTTTACCGGGACCCACCATATTGTCCCACCACCCGATATCCTTAGGATCATCGGCATTGATACCGGCGACATGATGGGAGGCGTTAAGCGCATGGCAAATCAGTACCGCATTGCTGCGATCCTCATTTAACTGACCGTACGTTTCAACGGCTAAAGTATATTCGGGCAAGGACTTGCCACTACTTAATACCAAGGCTTCACTAAAAGAAATATACTCCGGCCGCACTAGGCCGACTGAAGATTGGGGAATGCTGTTAGACATAGAAATAATTAAACCTTTTTAGCAGGATTTTTAGACGCCCGCAAGCAAACAAATCGGCGTCAAACACAAGCTGTCTGAAAAAAACGCTCAGACTAAACTAATCGATTGTAGCACCAATTTTCAGCTCCTCAAAAAAGCGCCTGCTTTGCTGAAGGAAGTTTTTATCGTTCTCCGCACCGGTCGTATAAAGCTGCACAATCAACTGCCCCTGTTGTAACACCTTGGCCTGAGCCAGCATCAGCTTGCTATCCACGGCGAGGGTGATACTAAACTCCTCACCTAGTGCTGGCAAGTCCTGCTCAAAGGCCGCCACAAACTCACTTGGCGCCGATACTAATCGTGGATCACGCTTTAAACGCATGCTGCGTAAAAGCGCCTGAGCGACGGCCACCGGATCTAAATGCTCAGGCACCAGCAAATAACTGAGATTAAAGCTACTTTGCCCCGCTACCGCAGTCCATTGCACCCGCTGAATCGGCGCTTCCTGCTGCTCATCCAATAAATGATATGCTTGTTCGGACATACGCGGTGCGGTAGGAAAAGCAGCCTCGATCTGATAAGGACCGACAGTTAGCTTCTGCTGATGCCACGTGCGATCCTGACACGCAACCAGCAATAAACAAAGACAGCAACTCAAGCAGCAGACTGCGAATTTTTGAAAAGCGCTTTTATACATGATAAAAAATGCATTGACGACGCAAGGCAACAGAAAATTAAATTATAACGAGAGCAGCGGTTAATCAATCCATCTTGCTTAAAGAATTACAATGACAGGATCTCGTTAAGGCTAAGATATGCCTTATATACTATTTTGAGTTTCATATCACAGGATTGATTTGTGTCTAAGTTTACAATAATCAAAGCGCAGCAGGACTTACTAAAGCAGATTAGCAGAGGCATTGAGCGAGAGGCACTGCGCATTGATGCCCACGGTGATTATGCCTTGGACAGCCACCCCCAAGCGCTTGGTGCCACCTTAACTCACCCACATATTACGACCGACTACTCTGAAGCATTGATGGAGTTGGTAACTAAGCCCTTTCATGATGTTGAAAGCTTGTTTAGAAGCTTAGAACACATTCATGGCTTTGTTTTACAAAATATCGGTGAGCAATCCCTATGGATGCAATCCATTCCTTGTGAACTGCCACCCGAGGAGCTCATTCCCATTGCTTGGTATGGCCATTCCAATGAGGGTATGCTCAAGCATGTATATCGTCGCGGCCTAGCGGAGCGCTACGGCAAAGCGATGCAGTGTATTGCCGGCATTCACTATAACTTCTCCTTACCAGAGGCGATATGGCAGCACCTAGAGCCGAACATTGAGGATGCCAAGGAGCGTCAATCCGTCGGCTACATGAGTTTAATTCGTAATTTCAAGCGCCAAAGCTGGTTATTAATGTATTTATTTGGTGCCTCACCCATTATTAATCGTAGTTTCGTAGGGCAAGCGCCGCATCAGCTGGTAGACTTTGATGACAGCAGTCTGTATTTGCCCTATGCCACTAGCTTACGCATGAGCGATTTAGGCTATACCAGTGAAGCCCAGGCCAATATCCGCACCTGCTATAACCGTATCGAGAGCTATGTATCACTGATTTATAACGCAGTAACACGCCCTTGGCCGGCCTATGAAAAAATCGGCACCCATCAAGATGGCGAATGGATTCAGCTCAATACCAATATGCTGCAAATTGAAAATGAGTACTACGCCGGCATCCGCCCTAAGCGCACGACTAAGCCTGGGGAGCGCCCTAATAATGCACTGATTAAGCGTGGCGTACAGTATGTTGAGGTGCGTTGTATGGATGTGGATCCCTTTGAGCCTACCGGCATCAGCTCACAAAGCGCTTACTTCCTCGATACTTTCCTACTCTATTGTGCCGTCAGTCACAGTCCACGCTTTGATGCTGAAGACGATTGTGATGAAACTGACAACAACTTCAAGCAGGTTGTGACTGAGGGTCGTAAGCCAGGATTAACACTACAACGCCACGGTCAGCCTATCACCTTAAAGGCGTGGGGTTTAGAGATTATCGAGGCCCTTGCTCCCTATGCCGAGCTCTTGGATAAGGTGTATCAAACGACTGCTCACCGTCAAGCGCTAGCTGCGCAGCAAGCAAAACTTGAGGACATTGCCTTAACCCCGGCCGCACGCTATCAACAAGCGGTTCGTGATAGTGGTCTCAGTTTTAATGAATTCACCAAGCAAAACAGCCTGCAGCACTCCGATCGTCTACGCGCTTTAAAGCTGCCGGTCGAGGTGAAGCAGGCGTTGGTGGCAGAATCCGAAGCTTCGTTACAATCCTACCCAGCGAAGGAAAAAAGCGATACAATGAGTTTTGACGACTATCTGCGCGACTTCGAAACTAGCTTAGTTGATCCTGAAGCGGCTTCCTAGCGCTTAATGCTCATCTTCTTTTTGCAACAAAGTGCATTAATCTCATGAAAAAATCTTGGTTATTCATACTTATTTTGCTTATTGCCGCCGGTGCCGGTGCCTATTATTACAACCATCAGCAGCTAAATAAGGAACCTGAGGGCATCGCCCGCTCCAATGGGCGCTTGCAGCTTGAACGAGTGGATGTCTCTGGCTTATATGCGGGTCGCGTCGAGCATGTTTATGTGCGTGAGGGCGAAAGGGTTAAACAGGACGATAACTTAGTTTCCCTCGCTTCCGATCAATATGATAGTCAATTAGATGCGGCTACGGCCCAACGCACTCAAGCCGAGCGAGCAGTAGCCCAAGCCGAGGCTGAGATCCAGGCACATGAAGAGCAATTGCGCTTAGCACAAATCGAGCTGACGAATGCCAACTCACTACGTCGCGAGCGTTTAATTTCCGCCACCGAATTGAATAAACGTCAAATCGCTGTCAGTGCGCAAACCGCTGCAGTTGAGGCAGCTAAAGCGGCCAAAGCCCAAGCCGAGGCGGCTGTACAACAGGCCCAAGCCCAAATTAAGGCTTCTGCTGCCACCACCCGTGATCTGGTGATTAAAGCCCCGATTGACGGCACGGTCGAATACCGCTTTGCACACCCGGGCAATGTCGTCGCCGCTGGTCACCCGGTTGTGAGCTTACTTGATCCCAGTGATACACGTATGTTTATTTATTTGCCCACAGAGACTATCGGCAAGCTTTCTCTTGGCGCTGAAGCGCGGATTCAATTGGACGGTCAAGACTATGTCTGGCCTGCCAACATCAGCTTTATTTCCGCACAAGCTCAATTTACCCCTAAAACTGTTGAAACGGCTGCTGAACGTCAAAAGTTGATGTATCGCGTGGAACTGAGAATTCCGTCTGATATCGCCGTAGCACATCAAGACCATCTAAAAAGTGGTCTCACTGGCATGGGCTATGTCAGAACTGAGGCTGAACAATGGCCAGCAGAACTTGAGGTGAAATTACCTCAAACAAATTAAACGCAACCCTACACCATCACCATGCCTACGCATCAAACCACACCCTCAGAGCATAAGACCTATGCGGTTGAGGTTGAGAGTGTCAGCCATTACTATGGCAAAACCCAAGCCCTAAAGGACGTGAGCCTTAAGATTGAGCGCGGTGTCACCGTGGGCTTAATCGGTCCCGACGGGGTCGGAAAATCCACCTTAATGTCATTGATTGCCGGGGTCAAGGTATTACAAAGTGGTGCGGTCACGGTGTTGGGCAACCAGGTGGATAAGCGACGTGAGCGCGAAGCTAATGCCTACCGAGTCGCCTTTATGCCGCAGGGTTTGGGTAAAAATCTCTACCCTACCCTTAGTATCAAAGAAAACATTGAGTTCCACGCCAACTTATACGGCCTGAGTCGTCGCGAGCGTGAACAGAAAATTGCTCGCCTTTTAAAGGCTACTTCCTTAGATCCCTTCCCCGATCGACCAGCTGGTAAGTTATCCGGTGGTATGAAGCAAAAGCTCAGCCTTTGTTGTGCGCTGATTAATGATCCGGAATTATTAATTCTGGATGAACCCACGACTGGCGTCGATCCCTTATCTCGTCGTCAATTCTGGGATTTAGTCGCGGAGTTACGCGCAGAGTTTGAGGGCATGACAGTGATTGTCTCCACCGCTTATATTGAAGAGGCAGAGCAATTTGAATACTTAGTGGCGATGAATGCTGGCGAAATCTTAGCCGCGGATGCCACCCCCAAAGTCCTTGAGGATACCGCTAGTAAAACCCTCGAAGAGGCTTACGTCAAGTTATTACCTGAGCGCGATCATTACTTCGACTTTGATAATATCCCGCCCTTTGAACCACTTCCGGATGAGCCACCGGCCATCAAAGCGGTTAATCTAACCAAGAAATTCGGTAATTTTACCGCCGTAGACAATGTCAGTTTTGAAATTCCTCGAGGCGAAATCTTCGGCTTCCTGGGTTCCAACGGTTGTGGTAAATCCACCACGATGAAGATGTTGACCGGTCTATTGGAGCCCACCTCCGGCACGGCTGAGTTACTGGGTCAACCCACTGACGCCGGTGATATTCAAACACGCCTAAAAGTGGGTTATATGTCACAAAGCTTCTCTTTGTACGAAGAGCTGACGGTGCGTGCTAACTTGGAATTACACGCCAAGCTCTATCAACTTGAAGGCAAAGCAGGTGCGGAAGCGGTTGAAGAGGCGCTAACAAAGTTTAAGATTAAAGAGTATCAGGACGAATTTCCCTCCGCACTGTCCCTGGGCTTAAAGCAACGCCTGCAGCTGGCAGCGGCTTGTTTACACAAGCCTGAAGTACTGATTCTGGATGAGCCCACTTCCGGGGTCGATCCCGAGGCCCGCGATATGTTCTGGGATTATTTGATCAGTTTATCGCGCGAAGACCGGATTACAATTTTCGTTTCTACCCACTTTATGAATGAGGCCGGTTGGTGCGATCGCATCTCCTTTATGCATCAGGGTAAGGTGCTAGCACAAGACACACCTGAGAAACTGGTGGCCGCACAAAATGCCTCAAACCTTGAAGAGGCCTTTATCGCCTATCTGGAGCAAGCGGAAGCAAGCAAGGACGGCAAGCAAACGACAGAGTCCAAGCAGGATAACAATACCGTAAAATCGGCCTTTAAAGACAGCGACACAAATCAGCAAAGCCGCAAACGCCGCAGCAAAACATTGAACAATATCTTGGCCTTTGCCGCACGTGAAAATAAGGAGCTACTACGCGATCCCGTGCGCTTACTCTTCGTCTTGTTAGGTCCCGTGATCTTAGTGGTCTTTTCCTCCTTAGGCATTACCTTTGATGTACGCAATATCGGCTATGCGGTATATGACCAGGATCAAAGTCAAATCAGTCATGAGTTAATTGCTGAGTTCAGCAGTTCCCCCTACTTTAAGGAACGAGCCATACTCCATAGTGACGAGGACTATGAAGCGATTATTAAAAGCGGCAAAATCCGCTTAGTGATAGAGATTCCGCCCGATTTTGGTCGCCAATTATTGATGCAACAACGACCCGAACTGTCCTTTTATGTGGATGGTTCCATGCCCTTTTCTGGTGAAAACGTCAAAGGCTATATCATCGGTATTATGACGAGTTACGCACAGAATCTGGCGCAACAACGTGGTCTGGCTCCCGCAGCCTCAGCTCAATTACAAACGCGCTTTGTCTATAACCAAGCCTTTAACAGCATTATCTCCATCACGCCCGGCATGATGATGATGGCGATGATGTTAATTCCTGCCATGATGACGGCGCTAGGTGTGGTGCGTGAGCGTGAAATTGGCTCCATCATGAACCTCTACGGTTCCCCTGCGACAGTAATGCAGTTTTTAATCGGTAAGCAGATACCGTACATTTTTATGAGCATGCTCAGCTTTTACGTGCTACTGCTGATATCCATTTACGCCTTGCATGTACCGATTAGCGGCTCCTTTAGCGCCCTATTTTTTGGTGCATTTTGTGCTGCTTGGGTGGCCACTTCCTTGGGATTATTAGTGTCTTGTTTTGCGACTTCGCAAGTGGCGGCGATTTTCGGTTCGGCCATTATCTGTATGATCCCCTCGCTCAACTTTTCCGGTTTACTAACACCGGTCTCCTCCTTAGAAGGGGCCAATTTGTTAGTATCCCAGTTATTCCCTAGTGCTTGGTTCCATAAAATCATTATCGGTGCCTTTGCTAAAGGTCTTTCTTGGCCAGACTTTTTCAAATACTATTTGATACTGACTGCCTTTGCGATCAGTTATTTGTTATTAGCAAATATCTTTTTGAAAAAGCAGGAGAAATAAATTATGTGGATCACGCTAAGAAATATCTGGTTTCTCTGCATTAAAGAGCTTAAAAGCGTACTCAGCGACTATGTGCTGATGGGCTTAATCATTGTGATGTTCTCGGTGGCCAGCTATTCCGTCGCTAAAGGCATGGCGGTGGAGGTAAAAAACGGCTCGGTCGCGGTGGTAAATGAAGATCAATCGCCCTTATCATGGCGTATTATCGATGCCTTAAGGCCCCCACATTTTAAAAAACCGGAACTGATTAATCTAGACGAGATTGATGAGTCCATGAATAACGGTAAATACATTTTTATCCTAGTTATTCCTAAAGACTATGAAAAAAATTTGCTCCAGCAACGCGCACCGGAGTTACAGCTTCTGATTGATGCTACTGCGGTTAGCCAAGCAGGGCTAGGAGCCTCCTTTATACAGCAAGTTGTGGTCGCTGAAACAGCCGCTTATTTTTCTAAAGACCATCCACTCTCTGGCTTACCCATGAGCCTAGTCACTAAGGTACTGTTTAACCCAAATGCCGATTACACCTGGTTTGCGGGTCCGATGCAGATTGTGGCAAACGCTGGCTTACTGGCGATGTTACTGGTGGGTGCTGCCATTATCCGTGAAAAGGAACGTGGCACCATTGAGCACTTATTAGTGATGCCGGTCAATGCGCTAGAAATCGCCCTTTCTAAAGTGATTGGTAATGCCATTGTCATTACCGCCGCCTCAATTGGCTCCTTATATTTGGTCGTCAGTTTGTGGCTAGGTGTACCGCTGGTGGGTTCGGTGCCTATCTTTTTGCTGAGCTTGGTGATTTTCCTCTTTGCTGTTGGTTCTTTAGGGATTTTATTGGGCACCTTTGCTCAAACAATGCCACAATTCGGTCTCTTGGTGATCCCTGTCTATGTGATTATGCGCTTATTATCTGGGGGCGAATCACCGCGTGAAGGGATGCCGGACTGGGTACAAATTATCACCTTATTTTCTCCTCAAACTCAGTTTGCCATGACCACACAGAACTTGTTACTGCGACAAGCTGGTCTGGAAACTGTGTGGCCGAATCTGATTTATATGAGTCTGATGGCCATTGTATTTTTTGCTTTTGCTTTATCGCGCTTCAAAAAAATGTTGGCTAATCAAGGTTAAGCTAGAATGAATTACGTTAAACCAAAACTTATTTGTCTGCTGCTGGGTACTGCGCTTTTAGCCGCTTGTTCCAGCACCCAAATCAACCTAAAAAGCGAGGTCGACTTACCTGCCAGCTTTGAACAAAGTCAAGGCACAGCGCAGGTGGCATTGGATCGCTGGTGGTTAAGCTGGAATGACCCACAATTAAGCGAGCTTATCGAAAGCGCACTGCAAAACAATAAGGAGCTCGCCGCCACTCGCGCTAAGCTCGAAGAAGCACGCGCCATGGCCCGAGCCGCACGCGCCAATATGGGACCGCAAGTAGGTGCAAGCGCCAATGCCATGGGTATTAACGCTCGCGTACGTAATCCTTTAAGCGATGATTTGCGCCACACCATCGGCCACCTCGACAGCTCGCTTGGCGATAAGTACCTTGATGCCAATGCCGGCGGGCTAAGCGCTGGCATTGCCGCCAGCTGGGAGCCTGATTTTTTTGGTCAGAAGCAAGCCGATGTAGATGCCGCCACCCAAGGCGCCATTGCCCGTGCTGAGCAATGGCATGCGGCGCAAATGCTGTTAAGTACCGATATTGCCGACTACTATAGCCAATGGATGTACTATGGCGAGAAGCAAAGTCTCAGCTCACAACAAATCCAAGCATTACAGGACTTATTACGCTATGTGAGAGGTCGCTTTGATGCGGCTCAGGCGACAGCTTATGATGTCTTACAGATAGAAACTCAGATTCAGGCAGCCACCGCAGCACGAGTGATTTTTGAAGCGCAAAAAGCCGATGCCGAACGTCGCATTGCGGTGCTCACAGGTCAGGTACCACAGCACTTTAAACTGGCGCCGACTAAGCGTCGCTTAGCCAATCAAACACCGCCCATGCCGAGTGGTCAAACACCTGCCAATGTGCTTAATCGCCGTCCTGATGTACGTGCCAATCAAGCCTTGGTCTATGCCTCATCAGCGCAGTTAGCCAGCGCTAAAGCGGATTTACTGCCGCGCTTCAAACTGAATTTTTTAGGGCAAGGTGGTATCGTCAGCTTAGATAGCGATATGCCGAACATGCGTGGGCTATCCAATATCATCAGTTTAGGTGTGCAATTACCGATCTTTACCGCCGGTCGTATTCAAGCCAATATTGACAGTAAAGATGCCAAACTGCAGGCGGCGTTATTAGATTATGATCACGCTGTGCTAAATGCACTAGCCGATGTCGACAGCGCCTATCAAGCACAATATCATTTAAGAGCTCAAGAAAATCAGTTCCAACAAGCCGTCAACACCGCTAGACGCCAGCTCGGCTCAGCCCAAAAGTTGTTTAACTATGGTGAAGCCACGCTTGACCGTGTATTAGAAGCTCGACTTCAGCTCAATGAGCTACAGACACAGTTATTGAGTTTAAATCTTGCTAAAACGCAAGCCATGCTAGATCTGTATAAGGCACTCGGTGGTGGCTGGCAGGCCGATGAGCTGGGCGCACAAAGCGAGGCAGGTCTTCTCCATCAAGAGCAAGCCAGCCCTACACCCACTAGTGCCTAGCGTTAATCGCTACGCTTATTAGCGGCGCGTGCCTGATGGCGGCGGCGTAAGTAGTTTTGATTGCGTCTGCCGCTTTTAGCCGCCGCTTTTTTAGCAGTACGAGCTGCACCCCTAGACTTAGTCTGGGTCGTCCCGGCCGTAGTGACGTTAAGCTCAAGCGCCTGACTACTAACACGCACAGAACTAAAGGCATAATGCAGACTACCAGGACGCTGTGCCACCACCTCGGTCGACAACAAGGTCACCAACTCATCCAAGGCATCTCGGTAAACCGTGCGCTTAAACTCAATCACCGCTTCTAAGGGCACCCAAAAAGGATGCCATTTCCAGGCATCAAATTCGGGGGTTGCGCTGGCTCTAAGACTGATACTAGACTCACTCGCCACCAAGCGCAACAAAAACCAAATCTGCTTTTGCCCCTTATAAATACCTTTTGAATCCCGACGTATAAAATGGTCGGGCACGTTATAACGCAACCAAGTGCGTGTACGCCCTAAAATCTTTACATGCTCAGGTTTTAAGCCGACTTCCTCATAAAGCTCACGAAACATCGCTTTGGTGGGACTTTCACCACGTTGAATGCCACCTTGAGGAAACTGCCAAGACTTCTCTCTAATGCGCTTGGCCCAAAAAACCTCATTATTTTGGT
The DNA here is from genome assembly GCF_001808505.1 of Oligella sp. HMSC09E12. NCBI lineage: Bacteria > Pseudomonadati > Pseudomonadota > Betaproteobacteria > Burkholderiales > Alcaligenaceae > Oligella > Oligella sp. HMSC09E12. The sequence continues at coordinate 224,206 of NZ_KV793615.1, read as the reverse complement.
TGAGTAAGATAATCCCAACATTAGGGCGGTAACCTTCCCTATCCAACATAAGGTTCCACCTATCATCAATTTTACTAAGCTAAATTATACGGCTCTTTTGTTGAGCTTCCTACAATCCACCGCAAAAGTAAAATTAATCTACCTAGCAAGCACATCTTTTTTTGGAATCTCTACATGACAACTGCACCTTCACACCGATTCTAAATACAATGTAAGATTCTGTTGAATCGACTGAGCTCCTATATTTAATCTTATACATAGCTATGTTAGCGTCAAAATTTCATATTAATACTTTAAAAGAAGCGCCAGCAGAGGCAGAGGTTGTCAGCCACAAGCTGATGATTCGTGCTGGCATGATTCGCCGCTTAGCTGGCGGTATTTACACCTACATGCCCTTAGCGCTCAAAACATTACGCAAGGTTGAAACCATTGTGCGCGAGGAGATGGATCGTGCGGGTGCCTTAGAGTTACTGATGCCAGTGGTACAACCTGCCGAGTTATGGCAGGAATCCGGTCGCTGGGATGCCTATGGTCCGGAATTACTGCGGATTAAGGATCGTCATCAGCGTGATTTCGTACTGCAACCCACTTCCGAAGAGGTGGTTACCGATATCGCCCGTAACGAGATCAAGAGCTGGCGCCAATTACCGGTCAATTTTTACCATATCCAAACTAAATTCCGTGATGAGCGCCGTCCCCGCTTCGGTTTAATGCGTGGTCGCGAATTCACCATGAAAGATGCCTATTCCTTTGACAAGGATGAGGCAGGCGCAGCAAAGTCCTATGACAATATGTACGATGCCTATGTGCGTATCTTTACCCGTCTAGGCCTTAATTTCCGTGCGGTGGCTGCCGATACTGGCTCCATTGGCGGTTCCCGTAGCCATGAGTTCCAAGTGATTGCCGACACCGGTGAGGATGAGATTGTTTACTCGCCTAATTCTGATTACGCAGCCAATATCGAATTAGCAGAGGCGCCCTGCCTCATCGCTGAACGGGCTGCAGCCAGCGAGGAATTGACTGAAGTACATACGCCCAATGCTAATAAGTGCGAATTAGTGGCTGGTTTATTAGGG